>CAKUJL010000142.1 GCA_934661715.1 uncultured Oscillospiraceae bacterium
ATCTTGTACCGCACGAACGCGCAGTCGAACGCGTTGGAAGATGCCTTCAGGCGCAACAGCATTCCGTACCGCATCATCGGCGGCACGCGCTTTTTTGACCATGCCGAGGTCAAGGACATGCTGGCCTACCTCTGCGTGATCAATAACCGCGCAGACGATCTGCGGCTTCTTCGCGTGATCAACAACCCGCCGCGCGGCATCGGCGCGAAAACGATCGAAATGGCGTCCCGGCAGGCGGCTTCCGCGGGCGCGTGCTTATACAGCGTTGTGTCCGACCCCTATAGCTATCCGAGTCTCGAGAAGGCGGCTTCCAAACTGATAGCCTTCACGGTGCTGATCGAGGACTGCGCGGAGCTTCTTAAAACGATGACGCTGCCGGACTTTTACGAGGAGCTTCTCATCCGCACGGGGTATGTCACGATGCTGGAAGGAAAAGACGATGTGGAGTCGCGGGCGCGGCTGGAAAACGTGCGAGAGCTCAAATCCAGCATCGTCAGCTACTGCGAAAACACCGATTTTCCGACGCTCTCCGGATTTTTGGAGGAGATCGCGCTCTACACGGACATTGAGCAGTATGACGCGGAGGCGGACGCCGTCGTGATGATGACGATGCACGCGGCAAAGGGCCTTGAATTTCCGCACGTATTTTTAGTCGGCTTGGAGGAAGGCCTCTTCCCGGGCACGCGGTGCCTCGGCGACCCCGAGGAAATGGAAGAAGAGCGAAGGCTCTGCTATGTCGCCATCACGAGAGCGAAGCAGTCGCTTACCATCTGCCACGCCAAAACGCGTATGCTCTATGGCCGGACGACGAGCAATATCGCCTCGCGCTTCATTGATGAGCTGCCGCCATCGTGCGTCGAGCGCATCGAGCAGCCCAAGCCCAAATACGACCAGCCGCGCGACTACGGAAGCTTCGGAAGAGTCTCCATTTACGGTGACTACGAGTCGTATTCGACCCGTCCGACCGGAAAACCCTCTTCCGGCAGGAGCTATTCTTCCGTTCTGCCGGAGGGGAAAAAGAAGCCCGCGGTGCAGTTTGCGAAGGGTGAAATGGTGCAGCACAAGGCCTTTGGCCGCGGCATGGTCCTCTCGGTCATTCCGATGGGCGGCGACGCGCTGCTGGAAATCGCCTTCGACGGCGTCGGCACAAAAAAGCTGATGGCGAACACCGCCAGCCAGCATATGACCAAACTATAACATAAGCACGCTGCATCCGGCATACACTGGTAGCCGGAGGTGGCGGGCATGAACCGGCTCAAAAGGCGAAGACGAAAGCTTGCGGCGCTGCTGCTCCTGCTTCTGCTGGTCGGAAACGTCGTGCTGTTACAGGTGCGCATTGCGCCGCTGATTCGGAGGATGGCGGAAAATCAGGTGGTGAACGCCGCGTCCGACGCCATTTTCCGCGCTGTCACGCGGCAGCTGCAATCGGGAAGTGTCGACTACGGAAAGATCATCGGCCTTCAAAAGGACGAAACCGGCAAAATTTCCGCGCTGACCACCGACATGGAGCAGATCGCGCGGCTGAAGTCGGAAATTTTGCGGTATCTCGAGGAAGAGCTTGCTGCGATGGACGACGAGACGCTTTCCGTGCCGGTGGGGAATCTGCTGCTTCCGACGTTTTTTGCCGGGCGGGGCTTTTCGATTCCCGTGCGCATTCTCGCGCTCAACAGCACGAACGCCAATTTTTACAGCAGCATTTCCTCGCTCGGCATCAACCAGAGCGTGCAGCAGATACGAATCACGTTTACCGTCAGCTTGTCCTTTCTCACGCCGGTTGGCATTTCCGACGCCGACGTGACGAGCGACGTGCTGGCGGCGCAGACGATCTTACTCGGCGATGTGCCGGAAAGCTATATTTATCTGGGGTAAAAGACATGGAAGCACAAAAAGAGATATTGGAACTGACAAAGGCGTTAGACCGCGCGGGCTATTTATACTACGTCAAGGACGCGCCCGAAATGACGGATTACGACTATGACCGCAAATTACGGCGGCTCGAGGAATTGGAGGCGCAGTATCCGGAATTTGCCTCCCCCAACAGCCCAACCAAGCGCGTCGGAGGAGCAGCCATTGACGCATTTCAGAAGGTGCGCCACGCCGTGCCGCTCGAGAGCTTACAGGACGTTTTTTCGTTTGACGAGCTGCGGGAATTTGACGAGCGGCTGCGAAAGGACGAACCGGAGGCGCAGTACAGCGTCGAGCCGAAAATCGACGGGCTTTCGGTCGCTCTCGAGTATGTAAACGGCGAATTTGTCCGCGGCGCAACGAGAGGCGACGGGCTCATCGGAGAAGACGTCACGGAGAACCTGAAGACCGTGCGCTCGATCCCCCTGAAATTAGACGGCGCACCGGCAAGGCTCATCGTCAGAGGCGAGGTGTATATGCCGCGGGCGAGTTTTGTTTCGCTCAACGAGGCGCAGGAGAAGGCCGGAAAGCCGCTCTTCGCCAATCCCCGAAACGCCGCCGCGGGATCTCTTCGCCAGCTGGACCCGAAGATCGCGGCGCAGAGAAAGCTCGACATTCTGGTGTTCAATCTCCAGCTTTCCGAGGGAAAAACGTTTGAAACCCACACCGAAACGCTCGATTTCCTGCGGAGCCTGCATTTCAAGGTCATCGACTACCGGCTCTGCCAAACGATCGACGAGGCGGTTTCGGTGATCTCCGGCATCGGCGAAACGAGGTACGATCTTCCCTACGACATTGACGGCGCGGTCGTGAAGCTCAATGACTTACAGGGCCGCACGCGCATGGGAAGCACGGCAAAATTCCCGCGCTGGGCCGCCGCGTTCAAATACCCGCCCGAGGTCAAGGAAACAGTTTTGCAGGACATCGTCGTGCAGGTCGGGCGCACCGGCGTTTTAACGCCCAGAGCCATCGTCGCGCCCGTGCACCTGGCCGGAACGACTGTCACCGCCGCGACGCTTCACAATCAGGACTTCATCACGCAGAAGGATATCCGCATCGGCGATACGGTCAAGATCCGCAAGGCAGGGGAGATCATCCCCGAGATTCTGGAGGTCGTGATGGAAAAGCGGCCAGAAGGCACAACGCCTTACTTCCTGCCCGATAAGTGCCCGGTCTGCGGCGCTCCGGTCGAGCGTGATGAGGACGGCGCGGCCATGCGCTGCACGGGTGCAGAGTGTCCGGCGCAGCTGTCGAGAAATCTGGCGCACTTCGTCTCCCGCGAGGCGATGAACATCGACGGCCTCGGCAGCGCGATCATTGACCAGCTGATCGAGGAAAAAATGCTCTCGAATCCTGCCGACCTCTACAGCCTCGATTTTGAAAAGCTCTCGCAGCTGCCGGGGCTTGGGCAGAAGTCGGCGGAGAACCTCAAGGCGGCGATCGACAAAAGCCGGGAAAACGATCTTTCGCGCCTGCTGTGCGCCTTTGGCATCCGGCAGGTCGGCGTGAAGGCGGCGAAGGTTCTGGCCTCGCATTTTGGAACGCTGGACGCGCTGATGAACGCGACGCAAGAGGCGCTTCTGGAGGTGCCCGATGTCGGAAAGACGACGGCGGACGCGCTTCGATCGTGGTTCTCGAATGAACAGTCGCAGGACCTCATTTCCCGCCTTCGCGCGGCGAACGTGAACTTCACGTGCCATAATCAGGTGACCGACACGCGCTTTGCGGGCAAGACGTTCGTGCTAACGGGCGCTCTGAGCCTGTTTACGCGCGACGAGGCCACGGCGAAAATCGAGTCCTTCGGCGGCAAGGCGGCGGGCTCGGTGTCCAAAAAGACGAGCTATGTCGTTGCCGGGGAAAACGCGGGCAGCAAGCTCAAAAAGGCCAACGAGCTCGGCATTCCGGTGCTGTCCGAGCAGGAATTTCTGGACATGCTGGGATGAAAATAACGCTTTTATGTAACTGCGGCCTTGCCATCGAATCAGGAGGAAGGACGCTTCTTGTCGACGCGTTGACTGAGGAGCTGCCGCCCTTTTGTAGAGCCCCGGAACCCGTGCGGCAGGCGATCATTGCGGGAACGGGGGAGTTTCAAAGCACCTGCGGCCTTCTTTTTACGCACCTGCACCCCGACCATTTTGACAGGGCAGCGGCGCAGGCGTTTGCAAAAAACCATCCGGACGCGCTTTTGTATATCCCGAGCCGCCGCGAAAACCCGCCGGAACACCTGAGCGCCGGGCCCTTTACGATCGAGCTTCACCGCGTGCGGCACACGAGCGTTGCCGGACACGGCAAATCAACGGTCGACGCGATGCTTCTCACGGCGGAAGGGAAAACCGTCTACATCGCCTCCGACACCGCGCCGGAAGCGGCCATCCACGAAGCGGTCCTCGCCGGAAGACGGGTCAGCGCCGCGTTCTGGAACGGGGAGATGCTGCTTTATAAGCCCGAGCGCGAGGACCTTTCCCGCTTCGCCGAAAAGAACTATATTTACCACATTCCTCCTGCGGAAACAGACGGCCTGCGCCGCAAATTGGAGCGCTTGACCGCGCGGTTTCCGGCGGAATGCGAAAGCGTGACCCTGCTCGGAGAATACCCGTCGGTGGTCA
>CAKUJL010000143.1 GCA_934661715.1 uncultured Oscillospiraceae bacterium
ATGCCTTCGTGAACTCCACGCTTGCTTCAATAAAGCCCTGATTGAGGCAGCCGCCGACGCTCGATACGATCGCCGTTCTGGCTAAGGCCTTGAGCGTCGCGAGATTACCGTCCGAGAAATAGCCAGCCGCGGCCTTCATTGCGCCGGGGTCGGTCACGAGGATGCGGTCGGTTGTGCGAAGTCCCGTCGCCTCATAGACCTTTGCGAGGCTGACCTTCGGGAACTGCCGCTGGAGTTCGGAAAGGGTGTAGATGTTGTTGATCTTGTCGACATCGCCGTATTCCTGCGGATCATAGGACGCCTTCGCGACCTTCGCCTCGGCCGCATAGACCAATTTCGCGCGCTCCATCGCGTCCTGCTCCGAAAGACCCGAGAGCGTCAGCAGCTTTGCGATGTAGGCAAGATACGCGTCCTTCTGCTCCTGCGTGCCGTTTTCGTAGAAATCCTTCGTCATCGACGCGCCAAACGACGAGAACGCGACGACCTTGCGGTTCGAATCTTCAAAATCCGACGTCAGACCGAAGCCAAGAAGCGCGGACAGGCCGAGCTCCTTCTGCAAGCTGCACTCCGCGTCAATGAGCTCGGAGAGCGTCTTCGCGTTTTCGATCGCGTCGAGATATTTCTGGATCGGCGCGACGCCCGCGGCTTCTCTTGCATCCAGGTCCATGACGCTGTCATAGAGCGCCTTGATCTTCGCCTCGGCGGTGCCGGCCTTCTGCGGCTTTTTGTCGATGTCGGTGATGAGCTTCGAGATCTGGTCGTTGACCGTCAGACTCAGGCCGTAGAACGGGCCGTTGACGCTGAGCCCCGCGGGAATGCTGGAGCTGTCAAGCCACTTTTTGTTGACCGCCGCGTAGAAATCGTCCTTGAGGTTCTTGCCCTCGAGCGCGTAAACTCTCGAAATGAGCGTCTCGAGCTCCTGCCGGGTGATCTTCTTCTGTGGATGCAGAAGCCCATCCTGCGCACCGGCGACAATGCCGGACGAGAGAACGCGCGTCAGCTCTTCCCCGCCCCACGCGGGTGCGTCGGAAAAGCCCTGTGTTCCGGCGGCGGCTCTTGCGTTGTCGCCCACCGGCGCGGGGAGCTTGCCAAAGGCGCGGCCCAACATAATGAGCGCCTGCGCACGCGTTACCGAGCCGTCCAGATCGAGCTCTCCGTCCGGATAGCCCTTCAGAATGTCCTCGAGCTTCACGCCGCGGTTATAATCGTCCGCCGCCTGCGCAAGCAGCTGCGCCGCTTCGCCTCTGGTGAGCGCCGGTTCCTGCGCGAAGCACGCGCCCGTCAGACCCAGCGCCATCGCCAGCACGAGCAGCGCGGCAAAAAAACGTTTCATCGTTTTCATGAATATTCCTCCTATCTACCTTCTTTGTACCTTTCTTTCCCATTAGACGAAGCCAGAAAAAAGTTGTTCCCGCTTATTTTACCCGCTTTCCAAAAATTTTTTGCGCAAAAAACGGCGAGGTGCTACCCCGCCGTTTTCACGTCAACTTCCATCCAATTACCGTTCGTCTCTACCGCAAGTCTGAACGATTCGCCCGCGGGCGCCAGCAGCCGGAAGCCGTTTTCCGTCAGTCCTGCCTCAAACCACGTTCCGTCGACGAAGAAACAGACCCGTGCGTCGTCCGAAAGTCCAAAGGAAAAGCTTCCTTCATAGCACGAAAGCCCATCCAGCTTGCTTCTTGAAACCTTGACCAAAACCGTTTCGGAAGCCTCCGCCAGATTCTCCGGCGCGGTTCGTTCCGGTGCGGGAAAAAGCGGCGGCCTCTGCGCCAGCCAGCGAAGGTTCCGCTGCGCAATTTCGGCGATCAGAACGTCCGGCATCGTTTCGAGGAGCGACGCGTCATACGGCATCGCGCGGGAAAACGCCGCTTTTCCGAAGCCTTCTGCCAGATCCTCATGCAGCGCGTTTCCGAACGAATCGCGGAAGACAAAGAGCGTTCCGTCCTCGTTGGAGCGCGTCTCGATGAACTGATCGTCCGGCCCGCGCACCTCGGACGCGTAGGAAAAGCTTCTCGCGCGTTCCAGCGCCGGCGCGGCTTCCACCTTCGAAGACGCCGGATAGAGCATCCCATAGAGGTCTCCCGGATGGGTCTTCGCGGCCAGCGCCTCTTCCGAAGCGCGTTTCTTTCCGAGCGCGTTCAAAATCTCCGCCGCGGCCAGATGCGAGCCGTACCCGTTCCAGTGGCTGTCCGTTTTGTAATAGGTCAGAGCTTCGCGGCCAGTAAGTGTCTCTCGCACGTCGCAGTACGAAACCCCAGCACTGTCCAGCGCCGCCTCCAGTCGGTCAAGGTCGCTCGCCGCCTCCGTTTTCCGGTACTGATCCGGCATGAATTCCGGATAGATCGTATTTTTATTGGGCGCACAGACGAACAGGAACCGCGTGCCGCTTTCCTCGCAGTATTCCTGCAAAAGCGCCAGATTTTTTGCCGCGCAGAAAATTTCCCGCGCCGTCATGGGGTTCGTGCCCTGAAAATCTGCCAGCGTCTCGGCGTAAAACAGCCAACCGTCTTTTCCGAGCACGACATCGCCCGACGCCGATTCTCCGAAAACCGCCGCCTGCACCGCACTGTTCGCCGTCAAAAGCTGCGGCCGGAGGTAAAAATGGCTTGCAAGATAGTCCGCCGTCTCGGTCAGCACGTTCCAGTTGACCTGCCCGCCGCGAAGCAGCTGCGGCTTTGCCGCCGGACGTTCGTTGGAAAGCGCCGCGCTCGGCCCGAAGACGAGCATGCCCAGAAGCGGCACAAGCGCCAGTATCAGGCACAAAAGGCACAGAAGACGCCCCTTTTTTTCTTTCTTCATCGCACACCTCAAAAGCCCGCGTAGATAAACGGCTGGAACGAGTTGGAAGCCAGCTGCGCCGCGCAGACGACAAACGCCAAAGCCGCAGCGCCGTCCAGCAAAATCTCCAGCGCCCGCTTTCCCTCACACCTCGCCCGAACCCTCGGCCAGACCGGCAGGCACGCGAAACCGCCCGTCAGCAGGAAAAAGCCTTCCCGCGCCGTAAGGTAATTCCGAATCGTCAACCGGCACGCGTCAATGGGCGCAAAGCCCGTCAGCATCGCGGAAAGCACACTTCCCGCCTGCAACACGCTCTCCGACCGGAACAGCACAAAGCCGAAGATCACGACCAGCAGCGTATACACGTGTCCGTACCAGTGCCGCGAAAGCGATTTCTTCCGGTCAAGCACCGTCTCGAGCGCACAAAAAAGGCCGTGCCACAGTCCCCAGAGGACGAAGGGGAGCCCCGTCCCATGCCAGAGGCCGGTCGCGAGAAAGACGAGGAACTTGTTGAAAACCGTCCGCGCCGTTCCCTTCCGGCTGCCGCCGAGGGGAATATAGAGATAGTCCCGGAACCAGTACGACAGCGACATGTGCCATCGCCGCCAGAATTCCGACACCGAGCCGGACGCATACGGATAGTTGAAATTTTCCGGCAGCCGGTCGCCGAACAAAAGCCCCAGCCCCAGCGCCATATCGCTGTAACCCGAAAAATCGAAGTACAGCTGCAAACAGTAAGAAATCGCGCCCAGCCACGCGCCAAGCGCGTCGATTTGCCCGAGCGCAAACATCGCGTCCGAAATCCGCGCCGCCGCGGCAGAGAGCACAAGCTTTTTGGTAAGCCCGCAGACAAAGCGCCGGACGCCCTGTGCGTTGTTGTCCCACGAAATGTCCGGCTGGTCAAAAAACGGCCGAAGCGCCTGGAACCTCGCAAACGGACCCGCCGTCAGCTGCGGGAAGAACGTCAGGTACTGCAAAATCTCCCACGCGTTTTCCGTTCCGTTTTCTGGATCCCTATAAACGTCCGCTACATAGCTGATGGCCTGAAACGTGAAAACGGAGATGCCGAACGGGAGCGCCCCTTTGAGCTTGTAAAAAAAGAGCACCGCAAGGTCCACAAAAACGCACGCAAAAAGCGCCGGTTTTCTGCCCCGCTTCGCCGACAGCAAAAGCCTTCCCACGCCGTAGTGCAGCGCACACGACGCCAGCAGCAGCGGCACGTGCCGGATATCGCCGAAGGCATAGAACACCAGCCCCGACAAGATCCAGACCGCCCTGCGAAGGCCGCTTCTTCGCACGAGCCGGTACAAAACCGCTGTGAGCGGCAGAAACGCAAACAGAAAAACCGGCGAATAAAACGTCATGAAACCTCCTGACTTTCCGGGAAATAGTACTGGAAGCCGCGATAATTGCCGTTTTCTCCTTCGGCGGCAAACATATCGACGGGATCTCTTCCAAACATGTAAAGATACGCATACTCGAGCTGCGGGTCGTATAGAAGCGACCTGCCGTCCTGCTCGATCATCACCCACGCATGATCGTTCGTGGGCTTACTTTCCCAGCCCGCAACGACCGTCGCCTGATAGCCGAGCCGTCTTGCGCAGTACAGAAAAAGTCCCGCAAAGCAGTAGCAGTTGCCCTTGCCCTGCTCCAAAAAGGTAAGGGCCGCTTCTTCTGCCCAGTCGGTCGTGCCCGCGTCGTAGTGCTGCATGGAAAGATATCGGA
>CAKUJL010000144.1 GCA_934661715.1 uncultured Oscillospiraceae bacterium
ATTCAGAACGTATACGGCGCGGAACCCTACAAGCTTTCTGACATGCTGGCATGGTGCAAGGAATTCGGCGAGAAGCTGGCGCCTTATATCTGCAACACGACTAAGTATATGTATGACGCGCAGGCCGCGGGCAAGAACATCATGTTCGAGGCCCAGCTGGGCGCTCTGCGCGACATTGACTTCGGCATCTTCCCCTACACGTCGTCGTCTTCGTCCAACGCGGGCTATGCGTGCGTCGGCGCGGGCATTCCCGGCAGCCATGTCGACCGCACGGTCGGCATCGTGAAGGCGTACTCCACCTGTGTCGGCGAAGGCCCGTTCACGGCGGAGTGGTTTGGCCCGGAGGCCGAGAAGCTGCGCGAAGCCGGTGCGGAATACGGCGCTGCCACTGGCCGTCCCCGCAGAGTCGGCCCCATCGACATCGTCGCCACGCGCTACGGCTGCCAGATCCAGGGCGCGACGGAAGTGGCGCTCACGAAGCTCGACGTGCTTTCCTACATGACCGAGATTCCCATCTGCGAGCAGTATGAGGTAAACGGCGAAAAGACCGACGACTTCCCCTTCACCGCCGTGATCGATCAGGCCAAGCCCGTCATGACCTCCATGCCTGGCTGGAACTGCGACATTTCGGGCGTCCGCAAGTATGAGGACCTGCCCGTCGAAGCCAGAAACTACGTCGAATACATCGAAAAGCAAATCGGCTGCCGCATCAGCTACGTCTCCGTCGGCGCAAAGCGCGATGAGATCATCTATCGATAAGAGGACGCACTATGAAACCCACCTATGAAAGCCCGCTGGCCTCGCGCTACGCCTCAAAGTACATGCTGCACCTGTTCTCCCCCGACGCACGGTTTGAGACGTGGAGAAAGCTCTGGGTGGCTCTGGCGCGTGCCGAGCACGAGCTGGGTCTTCCCGTAACAAAGGAGCAGGTAGAAGAGCTGGCCGCGCACGTGAGCCCGATCGACTACGACGTCGTGTTCAAAAAGGAAAAGGAGATCCGCCACGACGTGATGGCGCATATCTACGCCTTCGGTCTTGACGCGCCGGGTGCAAAGGGCATCATCCATCTGGGCGCGACGAGCTGCTATGTGACGGACAACGCCGACCTCATTTTATACCGCGACGGCCTTCGGTATCTCGAGGGTCAATTAGAGGCGGTCATGCAGAACCTGTGCGACTTTGCAGACCGCTATGCCGCGCTCCCCTGCCTCGGCTACACGCACTATCAGCCCGCGCAGCTGGTCACGGTCGGAAAACGCGCGACGCTGTGGCTTCAGGATCTGATGCTGGATTTGGAAGAGCTGCGCGACGTGATCGCCGCCATCCGCTTCCTCGGCTGCCGCGGCACGACGGGCACGGAGGCAAGCTTCGTCTCGCTCTTTGAAGCAGACACCGCGAAGATCGACGAAATGAACCGCAAGATCGCCGCAAGCTTCGGCTTTGACCGGCTCTACGACGTCTGCGGGCAGACCTACCCCCGAAAGCTGGACAGCCGGATTCTGAACGTCCTTTCGTCCATCGCGCAGAGCTGCTGCCGGTTTGCAAACGACGTGCGGCTTTTGCAGCACGACCGGCAGGTCGAAGAGCCGTTTGAAGAAAGCCAGGTCGGCTCGTCGGCCATGCCCTATAAGCGCAACCCCATGCGCTGTGAGCGCATCTGTTCTCTTTCGCGCTACATCATGGCAGACGCGATGAACGCGCCGATGACGGCTTCCACGCAGTGGCTCGAGCGGACGCTGGACGACTCGGCCAACCGCCGCATTTCCCTTCCCGAGGCATTTCTGGCCTGCGACGGCATTTTGCGGCTCATGCAGAACGTCACGAAGGGGCTTCACGTGAACGAGAAGATCGTGGCGCGGTTCGTCTCGGAGTATCTTCCCTTCATCGCAACCGAGAACCTTCTCATGGCAGCCGTCAAGCACGGTGGCGACCGCCAGCAGGTGCACGAGATCATCCGCGAGGCCTCCATGCAGGCGACGGCGCAGATGAAAAACGGCGAACACTGGGATCTCATTGCCGCGCTGGCGAAGAACCCGGCCTTCGGCATGACGGAAGACGAGATCAAATCTCACATGGACCCGGCAAACTACATCGGCCGCTGCCCCGAGCAGGTACGCGCCTTCACCAAAAAGTGCCGCGCCCTGTGCCGGAACGCCGAGAGCTGCACGGAAGAGATCTCGCTCTAAAGTTGCTCTTGACATAAAAATTGTTTTTTAGTAACATATAGCAGAAGAACAAATAAAACTGCTCTCGTCAGGCGCTGGCGGGAGCGGTTTTTTCGGACACGGAACTGGAATAAGAACGGAGAATCGTATGGAACAGCTCAGAACCGAAAACAAGATGGGAACCATGCCCGTCGGAAGACTCCTTGCCAACATGGCCATCCCCATGATGGTCTCGATGCTCGTGCAGGCGTTTTACAACATCGTCGACAGCATCTACGTCTCACAGCTGAACGAAAACGCGCTGAGCGCACTTTCTCTCGCCTTCCCGCTTCAGAACCTGATGATCGCCTTCGGCAGCGGCACGGCGTTGGGCACGAACGCGCTGTTATCCAGAGCTTTGGGCGCGAAGCGGCACGATCAGGTCGACCGCGCGGCCAACACGTCGATCTTTCTGGTCTTCTGCAATTTCGCGGTCTTCTGCACGCTGGGGCTTGTATTCTCCCGGCCGTTTTTCGAGGCGCAGACGGATGTGCAGCAGATCATCGACTACGGCTCGAGCTACACGTCCATCTGCCTCGGCGCGTCAATCGGTATTTTCTCGCAGTTCTGCTTTGAAAGGCTGCTCCAGTCTACGGGCCGGACGAAGCTTGCCATGTACACCCAGATCACCGGCGCGGTCATCAACATCATCTTAGACCCGATCCTTATTTTCGGCTGGCTCGGCTTTCCGCGCATGGAGGTCGCCGGTGCGGCGTGGGCGACGGTGTTCGGCCAGATCGTGGCGGCAATTTTTGCGCTTGTGCTGAACCTGAAGAGGAACCCCGATATCCGCGTCCGAGTGAAGCAGATCTGCTTCCACTGGGACACCGTGAAGGAAATTTACCGTGTCGGCATTCCGTCGATCGTCATGATGTCGATCAGCTCGGTCATGAACTTCGGCCTCAACCAGATCCTCATCGCCTTCTCGACCACGGCGACGGCGGTCTTCGGCGTGTATTTTAAGCTCCAGAGCTTCATCTTCATGCCGGTCTTCGGTCTGAATAACGGCATGGTGCCGATCATTTCGTACAATTACGGCGCGAAAAATCCCGAGCGCGTGCACAGAACCATCCGCCTCTCGGTCATCACGGCGGTCTGCCTGATGCTCATTGGCCTGTGCCTTTTTGAGTTCATCCCCGGAACGCTCCTCGGCTTTTTTAACGCCACCGAGCACATGAAAAGTCTCGGCATTCCCGCCTTCCGCATCATCGCCATTCACTTTCTGTTCGCGGGCTTCTGCATCGTCTCGGGCTCGGTGTTTCAGGCCATCGGCAATCCCCTGCACGCGCTTATAAACTCCGTCTGCCGGCAGCTGGTGGTGCTGCTGCCCGCGGCGTGGCTTCTGGCGCAGAGCGGGAAGCTGGAAATGGTGTGGTTCGCCTTCCCCATCGCGGAAATTTTCTCGTTTGCCTTAAGCGCCATCTTCCTGCGCGGCACGCTGCGCAAGGCCAACGCTCGGATGGCTTCTGACGAGATTCTATAAGCAGAAAAACGCGGCTTCCGGAAAAACTCCGAAAGCCGCGTTTTTTCTAAAAATTTTTTTGAAAAATCTGAAACGCGCGACGCCTTTTCTTCGTCTTATAAAGCAGAACACCTTTTGGAGGGATCTTTATGCGTTACGTGTTTCCGATCGTTTTGCTGGCGGCGAGCATTCTGCTTTGTGTCTGCGCCGCGCCGAGCATGGTTTCGACGCTTTACCCCGCGGCCGGCGTCAGTGCGGGCATTCTGCTGCCGTAATTACGCTTCAACGAAATTGCCGTTTGCGTCCAGATACAGCTGCGCGGGAATGTCCTGATGGGAAAACTGCATCGGAGAAAGCACCGCCGCGTAGGAGCCCGCGTTCGAGATGACGACGAGATCGCCGCACTCGAGCACCGGCAGCTCGATATTCTCCGCGATCACGTCCGCCGCCGTGCAGAGGTTGCCGACGAGCGTGACAGTCTCATGTGCAGCGCCGTCTTTTCCGGGCACGGTGAAGCCAAAGGAGTCCTTGCCGGTGTAAAGGGGCTCACAGGCCGCGGGATGCCCGTCCGCCGACGCGTGCTCGACAAGCTTCGCAAGAGAGGGCCGGACAAAGCCGTTGAGCGTGCTCTTTAAGATGACGAAGGTCTTGCCGTGCGAAATTTTGCGGTCCAGAACCGTCGTGACGTAGACGCCGTTTGGGCCTGCCAGGTACCGTCCGGTTTCAATGAAGAAGCGGATATCGGGGTACTGAAGGTGGAATTCGCGGATGGCCTCGCCGGTTTCCGCGCCGAGGGTCTCGACATCTAACTGCTTGTCCGTCGGGGCATAGGG
>CAKUJL010000145.1 GCA_934661715.1 uncultured Oscillospiraceae bacterium
TTCCCAGACTTGGGACTATCTTACTTGCATCGGGTCATTTTTCATGCTATACTTGGCATACATGCCATAACCCAATTGGAAAGAAGGTGTCCGCCGTGGCGATCACGCCGGCGAGCTTCGCCGCAAAGAAGCGGATACTCAGCACCTGCGCCAGACTCTTTCTGGAAAGAGGCTACAAGCGCACCACCGTCGCCGAGATCCTGAAGGCCGCGAACGTCTCGGCCAGCACGTTCCAGAATATCTTCCACGCAAAAGACGGCGTGCTCATCGAGTTCGTGCAGTTCATGTTCAAAAACCAGTTCTCCATCGCAAGAAAATATGCCGGGCGCGATCTTCCGCCGGTCTATGTCTACGCGGTCGAGACCTGCATCCAGCTGACGCTGACGGAGCTGAACGAGAATCTGCGCGAGATCTACCTAGAAGCCTACCGCCAGCCGGAGAGCGCGGACTATATCTACAAGCACACCACCAAGGAGCTGACACAGATCTTTGGCCCCTATCTTCCCGGCTACACCGAAAGTGATTTCTACGAGCTGGAGATCGGCTCAAGCGGCATCATCCGGGCCTATATGGAGCGGCCGTGCGACCTCTACTTTACGCTCGAGCGAAAGCTTGCACGCTTTCTCACCATGAGCCTCAGCGCATACTGCGTTCCCAGAGACGAGCAGGAACAGATCCTGGAGCTCGTCGGTTCGCTCGATATGCGCGGCATTTCCGAACAGGTGATGCAGGAGCTGTTTCGTGCGCTGTCGCTGCATTTTTCCTTCACCCTGGGTGATTCATAAGTTGCTTTCTTCTCAGCAGATAATCGGCGCTGATCAGAAAAGCGGGCAGACCCCCTCCGTGTCTGCCCGCTTTCCTTACCCTTTTTTCCGGCTGTTTGAGTGTGTGCCATCGTTGCGTAGGGTGTATCTGAAAACTCATGATGTGACCGGCAGCGAGGGATTTTTGCGTTGAGCAAGACATTTTTTCGCAGGAATACTGACGTATTTCAAGGAAAAATGACGCAGCGCAGCGCAAAAAGACCCGCTGTTCGGGTGCGTTGGGAGTTTTCAGATACACCCTAGGGGCCGATTGAGCACATCGGCCCTTTGAGCACCATCGAATTCGCCGAAGGGTAACGCGTTTCGGTTCTGCCGTCTGCGTGGGGCGATGAAGGCATCGCCCCCTACGCATTTCCTGCATATAGTAACGCTGATCAGATTTGTTTTTTTGCCGGGGTATCAGCTTTCAAACGCCCGGACGCGGAGCTTGACGCCGAGGGATTCGCAGATCTTCCGCGCCGCTTCCTGCTCTTCCGGGCTCGTGACCTGGTCGACGACGGTCATCATCACGTTGGGAACATATTTGGCCGCTTCCTTCGTGAAGGCAAGCATCGCGTCATACGAGCCGATGCCGAATTTTGAGCGCGTCAGGCGCAGGAACTCCTCTTTGTCGATGGCGTTGAGGCTGACGGAGATCGCGTCGATCTTTCCCTCTAGCCAGCTTTCCGTCGGCTCGCCCCAGATGAGATCGGCCAAACCGTTGGTGTTGATGCGCGTTTTGACGGTGTAGTTTTTCTTGATCCACGCGGCGACCTCGAGAAGGTCCTTCAGCCGCTCGGTGGGCTCTCCATAGCCGCAGAAGACGACCTCGTCCATTGCGTTTAAGTCCCACTTGGAAAGAGACTGCTCCACCTCCTCCACCGTCGGCTCCCGGTCGAGCCACAAGGGATCCGAGCCGTACACGCCCGGCGCATTCTGCCGCAGGCAGAACGTGCACGCGCATGGACAGCGGTTCGTCATGTTCACATAGACGCCGTTTTTGACCTTGTACGTAATTGTCATCATCTTACATTTCCCCCAATTTCTTTTTCCGCTCTACGCGGTCGAGTGCGTGACCAAGCAGTACATAGACAATTGCGCTGAGCGCGACCTGCGTCAGATAGCCCGGAATGCCGAGCGCGGGCGTCACAAAATTCGCCGTGATGATCGCCTCATAGAGATAATATCCGCCGACGCACAGAACCAGCGCCGGAAGAATGCCGAGAAGGTTGCGCTTGTTGACGATCGACGCCTTTTTGTTCGTAAAGCAGAAGGCCGTGAGCGCCTTGATGATCACCGTGCCCGGCGCCCAGATGCCGTATCCGGAAAGAAGGTCAGCCAGTCCCGCGCCGATCGCGCCTGCCGCCGCAGCATAGGGCGCCGGGAGAATGCACGCGGCCAGATACAAAAACGCGTCTCCAACGTGGGTGTAGCCCGTGTGGCTCGGCACGTGGATGTACGCCGTGAAGACATAGATGATCGCGGCAAATAACGCCGTCACGCAGAGACGTCTTGTGGTTGCGTTTTTCATGTTGCAGTCTCCTTCCCCAGTTCCCAGAGGTATTGTTCAAAGCAGATGCCGTCCGTTTCCGGAACGCCGAGCTTTTGTGTATAGGCCATCGTTTTCGAAATAAAGTCCGCCGCCTTCTGCACGGACGCTTTGAGCGGTACGCCGTTTACGAGGTCGGCGGCCAATATCGCACTGAACACGTCGCCTGTTCCCGACCGGCACGGCCCCACGCGCTTCGTTGTGAGCAGTTCCGATTTTCCGCCCGACCAGACAAAGTTTCCGATCTCGTCCCCCAGATGAATGCCCGAGACGACGATGCTCGAAGGCCCGCTTTCCGAAAGCGTTTCACAAAGCGCCTCGAGCTCCTGCTGCGAAAAATCCTCGCGGAACGAAGCACCCGCCAGAATGCACGCCTCGGTGAGGTTCGGCGTGAGAAGGTCGGCGTAGGAAAGCAGCTCGTGCATCCTTCCGGCTAATTCCTCGGAAAAAGACGGATAGAGGCTTCCGTAATCGCCCATCACGGGGTCGACAAGCACCTTCGTCTTTTCCGTTTTGAACCGCGTGAGAAAATCCTTCACGAGATCGATCTGCCGCGCCGAGCCGAGATAGCCCGTGGCAATGCCGTCAAATTGAAGCGAGAGCTTCTCCCATTCGGCGCTGTAAGGCGTCATGTGCTCCGTAAAATCCACGCGGTAAAAGCTCTCAAAGCCCGTGTGGTCCGAAAAAACAGCCGTCGGCAGCGGACAGCACTGCACGTGCATCGCCGAGATGACCGGCAGCGCCGCCGCGATCGAGCACCGGCCAAAGCCGCAGAAATCGTTGATAACGGCAAGCTTTTTCTGCCGGTTGTGGTTGATCTCTTTCTGCACGCTTTCGCCCCCTTTCGTGTTCAAGCGTATGATAGCAGATATCTGGCACGTTTGATATTGCCATTTTATTTCTTCTTTCTAAGGCCAGATTTTACAAAGCCGCGTCAGCCCCGTCCATTTCTTCGCGGCCTCCTTGAAAAATTTGACGAAAGTTTACAAATTCTCTTCCCCTTCTCGCTTGCTTTTTTGGTTAAAGTGTGTTAACTTATAGGTAGTACAGCAATGTATGAAATCTGATTGAAAGTTGGTATCCTGCCATGAAGATTCTGCGCGCAGCAGAAGACTATCTCGAAGCGATGCTGATGATGCAGAAAAAGCACGGCTATATCCGCTCCATCGACATTGCCGAATTTCTCGGCGTTACAAAGCCCTCCGTCACCTACACCACCAAGCGGCTGCGCGAAAGCGGCTACATCACCATGGACCGCGACGGCCTCATCACGCTCACCGAGAGCGGAATGCAGATCGCCTCGAGCATGCTAGACCGGCACAAGACGCTCACCAAATTCCTCATCAACCTCGGTGTCGACGAGATCACTGCCGAAGCCGACGCCTGCAAGATGGAGCACGACTTAAGCGAACAGAGCTACCGCGCCATCTGCGCCCACGCCGACAGGCACCGCGAATCGTAAAACCGCAAATTAACGAAGCCGTGTTCTTTTCCGAGCGCGGCTTCTTTGCTGCTTTCCCTTGATTTTTGACGGTTTCTGCGGTATCATGATGCCCGTGGCAAAACCGCGGGAAGGAGCATACCTATGCCGGGACTCGGAACAATCATCAACACACTGGCCATCGTCGCAGGCGGCCTTCTGGGGCTGCTGTTCAAAAATTTGCTGAACGAGCGCATCGAAAACATGCTGGTCAAAACGCTCGGCGTGTGCGTGCTCTTCATCGGCACTGGCGGCACGCTCAGCCAGATGCTGCGCGTCACAGACGCCGGCGCACTCGAGACAACGGGCACGATGATGCTGATTATCTGCTTCGTGCTGGGAAGCGCGGTGGGCGAGCTTCTGGACCTGGAGGGAAAGTTCGAGCGCTTCGGCGTGTGGCTTCGCGAAAAGACGCACAACGAGTCGGACACCGGCTTTTTGTCGGCCTTCATCAATGCCTCTCTGACCGTCTGCATCGGCGCCATGGCCATCGTCGGCGCGATCCAGGACGCACTCACGGGCGATATCTCCCTTCTTTGCGCAAAGGCGGCGCTGGACGCGGTGTTCATCCTCGTTATGACGGCCTCAATGGGCAAGGGCTGCATCTTCTCGGCCATCCCCGTGGCGATTTTACAGGGCGT
>CAKUJL010000146.1 GCA_934661715.1 uncultured Oscillospiraceae bacterium
CGGCAAGCACCGGAATGTCTGCTCTGCCATTTAATTCGCATGCGAGCAGAGCGTTGTTGACCGTCACGTCAAGTCCCACGTTTCCGCTCAGCGCAATCATGCCGAGCACGTCAAATTCCGGCTTTGCCAGCACCATGCTCAGCGCGATAAAATCGTCAATGCCCGGGTCGGTGCAGATCAGAAGCGGTCTTTTTTCCATGGTTGTTTCTCCGTCCTTATTTCTTTTTTCTCATTGTATCACATGGCGCATAAAATGCAAGTCAACCGAACGCTGCCTGATACGCCGCGCGGAGGGCCGGGTCATACTGGCTGTCGTTGACGCAGAAGAACGCGCCCGGCGGCGTCTGCACGAGATGGTGCACCGGAACACCCGCGTCCTCCATCGCCGAAGCCAGCTTCGGAACGGCCCGTGTAGACCGGCACAGGGCGAGAATGACGGCGAGATTTTCCCGCAGCTTCACCTGCGCGTCTGGAAGCTCGGCGCGAAGCGCTTCTGCCGCGGCGTGAAACGCGTCCGACTCCGGCTTTGCCTTCAGAAGAAGACACAGCCCCTCAGGCCCCTGCGCCATGTGGAAAATGCCGATGCCGTGCCGCAAAAGCACTTTTTTCACAAGCGGCAGAACGTCCTCGCGGCCATCCGGCGGGATCACACGCAGCATCGAGACCATGCGCCGCCCCGCAAAGCCGACGACAAACGCGTCCGAATTCGTGTCCTGCGAACCGGCGGAACCGATACGCGTGCCGGGGTGCGCCGGACAGAAGGTCGAGCGGATGTGCAGCGGGATCTGCCTTGCCCGCACAGGCTCGACCGCGCTTTCATGCAGCACCTGCGTTCCGGCGTCGGACAGGAGCTGGAGTTCCGGATAGGTCAGGACGGCAATGGGCGCGGGATTTTTGACGATTTTTGGGTCGGCGGCCAGAATCCCCGGCACATCCGTCCAGTTTTCGTACACGTCCGCGTGCAGCGCCGCCGCGGCCAGACTTCCCGTCACGTCCGACCCGCCGCGTGAGAAGGTATGGACGCACCCGTCCGGCGCAGCGCCGTAAAAGCCCGGCGTGACGATCTTCCGCCCGTCGGCAAGCGTCTGCAAGGCCGCGTAGGACGCCTCCTGCAAAACGTTCCCCGCGTAGTCAAATTGCAGCCAGCTCACCGCGTCCACGAATGAATAGCCGAGATACGCCGCCATGAGCTTCGCCGCCAGATATTCCCCGCGCGAGGCCAAAAAATCGGCGCTTGCTTTCGAAGATAAATTTTCGTAGATCGCGTCCAGCTCGTCTTCGATCGGGTAATCGATGCCGCACTCGTCGCGGATGGCAAGATAGCGGTTCGCAATTTTGCGCCAGAGCTCCCAGCACGGCACGCCGTAGCGCAGGTGGGCGTGGCAGAGATAGAGGAGGTCCGTGATTTTATGGTCATCGGCGTGGCGCTTTCCCGCGGCGGACACGACGATCACGCGCCGGGCAATATCGCCCGTGATGATCTCGCGCACGCGCCGCCAGTTTTCGGCGCACGAAAGAGAAGAGCCGCCGAATTTGGATACAGCAAGCATCAGCTTCACCTCATAATATGGTTTTAGCGGCATCAGCTGACAAAGGCCCATATGCCCGCAGGACGCCCCGACACGCCGATGGCTGCGTCCTCTGCCTTGCCCTCGACGCGCCGGAACGCCCTGCGGGTCTTCGAGTTTTCCCGGAGCATAAACAGCGGCTGGCGTGGGGAACAAGGCAAGCGGCATGGTATCATATTCCTGCTGTTTTCAGGACCGGGAAAACCATGTGGGCCTTTGTCAGCTGATGCTATCGCTGCGCCATTCTATGAAATGACCGCGCAAATTGACAAAGATTCGACAAAAGCCGCGCCGCAGAGCTTCTGCGGCGCGGCTTTTCGTTTGCGCGATTCTTATTCGATGGCCGTTACAGGGTAATCCTGCGCTTCGACGGCCTGCTTGAGAACGTCGTTTGCCACGTCCTTTGAGAGCGTGACGACGGCGGTGCCTGCCTCGTGGCTGACGACAGCTTCGGTGACGCCGTCGATGGCCTCGAGCGTCTTTTTGACTCTGGCCTCGCAGTGACCGCACATCATGCCGGTAATATGCATCGTTTTTTTCATAGCTTCTGGTTCCTCCTTTGTAATCGTAACAGGTGCGTGTTTTGCACGTCTCTTATGGTCATGCCGCGCGTCGCGCAGCTTGAAGAGATTGAGCCGCAGGGCGTTGGTCACCACGCAGAAGCTCGAAAGGCTCATGGCCGCCGCGCCGAACATCGGGCTCAGCGTCAGGCCCAGCGGGATGAACACGCCCGCCGCGAGCGGAATGCCGATGGTGTTGTAGAAAAACGCCCAGAAGAGATTTTCGTGGATGTTGCGCAGTGTCGCGCGGCTGAGCCGGATAGCGGCCGGAACGTCTAATAGACGGCTCTTCATCAGAACCACGTCCGCCGCGTCGATGGCGACGTCCGTGCCCGCGCCGATGGCAACGCCAATATCTGCCCGCGTGAGCGCTGGTGCGTCGTTGATGCCGTCGCCGACCATTGCGACCTTGCCGAGCGTCTTGAGCTTGCGGATCTCCGCTTCCTTTCCCTCCGGAAGAACGCCCGCGATCACCTCGTCCACGCCTGCCTGTCTGCCGATGGCCTTTGCGGTGCGTTCATTGTCGCCCGTCAGCATGACGACGCGGATGCCCATATTCTGAAGCTCCCGCACGGCCTGCGGGCTGTCTTCCTTGATAACGTCCGCCACGGCAATGACGCCGAGCAATTTCCCGCCGAGGCTGAAATAGAGCGGGGTCTTGCCTTCGTCGCTGAGCGTCTGCGCCTGACGTTTTACATCGTCGGGAATAGAGGCCTGCGTGCCGATGAATTTGCCGCTGCCGCCGCAAAGCGCCGCTTCGTCGAGGCGTGCCGTCAGACCGTTGCCGGGAAGAGCCTGGAAATCCGCGACGTCCCTGGCCGCGATCGCCTGTTCCTCCGCGTAACGGAGAATTGCCTTGGCAAGCGGATGTTCACTCTTCTGCTCAAGAGACACCGCAAGAGAAACAAGCTCTTTTTCCTGCACGCCGGGCGCCGGGAGAATATCCGTCACGGCAGGTTCGCCGGAAGTGATAGTGCCGGTTTTGTCGAGTGCGACAATTTCAATTCTGCCCGTTTCTTCCAGACTCGCCGCCGTTTTGAACAAAATGCCGTTCTTTGCGCCAAGTCCGCTGCCCACCATGATAGCGACCGGAGTGGCCAGGCCCAACGCGCACGGGCAGCTGATGACGAGCACGGAAATGCCTCTGGCCAGACTGTAGCCGAAGGGACGGCCAATGAGAAGCCACACGATCGTCGTCACAACGGCAATCGAGATGACCGCCGGAACAAAAACGCCGGAGACCTTGTCGGCAATTTTCGCAATGGGCGCTTTGGTGGCCGCGGCGTCACTGACCATCTGAATGATCTGCGAGAGCGTCGTGTCCTGTCCCACACGGGTGGCGCGGCAGGTGAGAAAGCCCGACTGGTTGACCGTTGCGGCGGAGACCGTGTCGCCGGGGGCCTTGTCGGCGGGGATGCTCTCGCCGGTGAGAGCCGCCTCATTGACCGCACTCGTGCCGTCTACTACCACGCCGTCGACCGGGATGCTCTCGCCGGGCCGGACGACGTAGGTGTCGCCGGAGAGGACCTGCTCAATGGGAACCGTTTCTTCCTTTCCGTTTCGGACGACGGTTGCCGTTTTGGGCGCGAGCTTCATGAGGCTTTTGAGCGCGTCCGTCGTCTTGCCCTTTGATCTAGCCTCCAGCATCTTTCCGACGGTGATGAGCGTCAGGATCATGGCCGCGGACTCAAAATAGAAGTCCATCATGTAGTCCAGAACTGCGTCCATATCGCCGCGCACCTGCGCTCCCGTCATCGCAAAAAGCGCATACGTGCTGTACAAAAACGCCGCGCTCGAGCCGAGAGCCACAAGGGTATCCATATTGGGCGCCCGGTTCCAGAGGGCCTTATAGCCGCTGATGAAAAAGCGCTGGTTGATGACCATGATGATGACCGTGAGCAAAAGCTGCGTCAGGCCCATCGCCACGTGGTTATCCGTGTAAAAGCCCGGCAGCGGCCAGCCCCACATCATGTGACCCATCGAAAAATACATCAGCACGAGCAAAAAGCCCAGCGACCAGAAAAGCCGTCTTTTGAGCTTCGGCGTCTCGTGGTCCTCCAGCTGCTTTTCGGCCTCCTGCATGGAGACCTGCGGCTGGTTGGAAGCGCCCTTTTCGCTTGCGCCGTAGCCCGCCTGTTCGACGGCCTTGATGATCTCCGCGGCACTTGCGCTTCCGTCGACGCCCATGGAGTTGGTCAGCAGGCTCACCGAGCAGCTTGTGACGCCGGGGACCTTGCTGACCGCTTTTTCGACTCTTGCCGAGCACGCGGCGCAGCTCATGCCCGTGACATTGAATTGTTTCATGTGATACACCTCGTATT
>CAKUJL010000147.1 GCA_934661715.1 uncultured Oscillospiraceae bacterium
GCGAGGAGTTTTTGCGCTGAGCAAGACATTTTTCCGCAGGAATACTGACGTATTTCAAGGAAAAATGGCGCGGCGCAACGTGAAAAGACCCGCTGTCCGGGTGCGTTGGGAGTTTTCAGATACACCCTAAGCAAAGTAGGACGCTGCGGCATAGGATGCCTCGGGGTGATTTTTTGATTCTCGAGGTTTTGATCTGTGCTTTTTGGTGCGTGGGGATATTGGGGCTGGTCTGGGTGCTGGCGGGGTGGTTTTTATTGCCGCTGGCGGGCAGGCAGATGACGGTTCTGATTCCGGAGGAATACGATGGCGCGTTGGAGCGGCAGCTGCGGACGATCGAGTGGCTGCGGGCGGCGGGGCTATCCAAGGGAACGGTTTTTGTGCTCTGCGAAGCGCTGGACGAGACGGCTTCTCGCGAGCTGGAGCTTTTTGCGGAGAAACGGTTTTATCTCCGAGCGGTTTCGCGCATGGAGCTTTGCAGGATTTTGAGGATGGGGACGAATGATGACGAGGCAGGAAGAGCAGATGATCCGCGGCACGGTACAGAGCGTGCTGTTTCAGAACCCGGAAAACGGCTATAGTGTGCTCAAGCTCCGCACGGAAGATGGCGAGCTTGTGACCGTCGTCGGGACGGTTCCGATGACCATCGTCGGAGAGCGTCTGGTCATCGCGGGCAAATGGGGTCACCATCCGAACCACGGGCCGCAGTTTGAAGCGGAATTTCTGGAGCGGCTCATGCCGGAGACGAAGGCGGAGATTTTTTCTTTTTTGTCATCCCGCGCGGTCAAGGGCATCGGCGCGAAGACGGCGGAGAAGATCGTCTCCCGCTTCGGTGCGTCGAGCCTCGACGTTTTGGAAAACGAGCCCGAACGGCTCATGGAGATCCCCGGCATCACGGAAAAAAAGGCGCGGGAAATGAGCGAGAGCTTCCGCCGGCAGTCCGGCATCCGCAGGCTGATTGAATTTCTGACGGCGCACCGGCTTCCTCCGGAGCTGGCGGTGAGGCTTTACCGCGTTTACGGGGATCTGGCGCAGGACGCGCTGCGGGACGATCCGTATTTGCTGACGGACCCGTATTTTCACGCGGATTTTTCTCTTGTGGACGCGTTTGCGCTGGAGCTGGATGTTGCGGCGGACGATGAGCGGCGCGTGGAGGCGGGCATTCTTTTTGAGCTCTCCTATAATTTATCGAACGGCCACACGTTTATCCCTGAGCCCAAGCTCTGTGCGGCGACGGCTGCGCTTTTGAATCTGGAGACCGAGACGATCGAAGACGGCATCCGCAGGCTTTGTGAGCAGGAGCGGCTGGTCGTCGACGAGATCGCGAACTTGCAGGCGTGCTATCTGCCCGAGTTTTACGAGGCGGAGACGTATATCACGGCGCGGCTTTTGCAGATGGCGGAAAAGCGCTTTGACGCGCCCCGTAATCTCGACGCGCTGGTCTCGCAAATCGAAGCCGGGCAGGGCATCGTCTACGCGAACTTGCAGCGCGAGGCCATCCGCATGGCGGCGTCGCAGCAGCTTCTGATCGTCACCGGCGGCCCCGGCACGGGCAAAACGACCGTCATGTCCGGTATTCTGGCGCTTTTTGACTCGCTGAAGATCAAAACGCAGCTGGCCGCGCCGACCGGACGAGCCGCCAAGCGCCTTTCCGAGGTCACAGGCCGGGAGGCTTCTACAATTCACAGGCTTCTTGAGGCGCAGTTTGATGAGGCGACGGGGCTCATGTCCTTCTTCCACGACGAGACCGAGCCGCTCAAAATTGACGCGATGATCGTCGACGAAACGTCCATGGTCGATTTGCAGCTGATGCTGTCTCTTCTGCGGGCGCTAAAGCCCGGCTGCCGCTTGATTCTCGTCGGAGACCCGGATCAGCTTCCCTCGGTCGGCGCGGGAAACGTCTTTTCCGATTTAATTCGCAGCGGCAAAATCGCGGCTGTGCGGCTGAACGAAATTTTCCGGCAGGCGCAGGAAAGCCTCATCGTTATGAACGCGCACGCGGTCAATCGCGGGGAGCTTCCGGATCTTTCGCGCAAGGACAGGGACTTTTTCTTTATGAAGCGCCGTACCGGTGAAGCGCTGGTGCAGACGATTCAGGAGCTCTGCGCGGCGCGGCTTCCCAAAAACATGGGCATCGCGTCTTCCGATATTCAGGTCTTATCGCCCACGAGAAAGGGCGAAACGGGTACGCGGGCATTAAACCTTGCCCTACAGGCCGTGCTCAACCCGCCCGCACAGGGAAAACACGAGAAAAAGCTCGGAGATTTTTCCTTCCGCGAGGGCGACCGGGTGATGCAAATTCGCAACAATTATGATATACTATGGAAAAGAAGCGACGGCCTCGGCGCGGGCACGGGCATCTTCAACGGCGATATCGGCACGATCGCACGCATTGACTTTGAATTGGAGCTCGTGACGATCGACTTTGATGATCGCAGGGCCGAGTACAGCTTCGATATGCTCTCCGAACTCGAGCCCGCGTATGCCATGACCGTGCACAAGAGCCAGGGAAGCGAATATCGCGCGGTGATTTTGTCCGCGTTCTCCGGGTCCTCGCTTCTGCTCACGAGAAGCGTTCTGTATACGGCCATCACACGGGCCAGAGAGCTCTTTATCATCGTCGGCAACGAAGAGGTCATCGCCGCCATGACGCGCAACGACCGGCAGCAGCGCCGTTACAGCGGGCTCAAGCTCCGGCTCGAGCAGGGGACGGCTGAGGCATGAAGAAGATTCTGACGTTTTTTCTTGACCTTCTGTATCCGCCGAAGTGTGTGATCTGCCGGAGGATTTTAGAAAAGGGCGAGACGGATATTTGCCCGGACTGCCTGGAGACGCTTCCAAATTTCGAAGGGGCCGCGCCGCGGGTCGACTGCGCGGACGACGTCGTGGTCACGTTTTTCTATGAAAACGACCTGCGAGAGTCGTTCCTGCGCTTCAAGTTTTCCGGGCGGGACTTTTATGGAAAAATCTACGGCCGCTGGATGGCGGATCGGGTTCTGGAGACCCTTGGGCGGGATTTTGATTTCGTCAGCTGGGTTCCCGTGAGCCGCAGGCGCCTGCACCGGCGCGGGTATGACCAGTCGGGGATTCTCGCGCGTGTGATCGCGCAGAAGCTGGCGCTTCCCATGTATCCGGCGCTTCAGAAGCACGCCGAGCGCGGCCCGCAGTCGCATCTGCACGACGCGGCGCAAAGGAAGGAAAATGCCTCGGGCGCGTTTTCAATGGCACCGGGCGCGGATGTTTCCGGGAAACGGATCTTACTCATTGACGATATTGTAACGACCGGCGCGACGCTTTCCGAGTGCTGCCGGGTTTTGAAACTTGCGGGAGCGAAGCGCGTTTCATGTGCGCTTTTTGCCTCGCCGCGCGAAAGGTGGACGACATGAAGCTTTCAAGAGACATCGGTATCGATCTCGGTACCGCGAATATTCTGGTTTACGAAGAGGGGAAGGGCATTGTCCTGCGCGAGCCGTCGGTCGTGGCGGTGGACAAGAACACGGGCAAGGTCCTTCAGGTCGGCGCGGCGGCGCGGAACATGCTGGGAAGAACGCCGGGCAATATCGTGGCCGTAAGGCCGCTGCGCGACGGCGTCATCTCGGACTATGAGATGACCGAAAAAATGCTCGACCAGTTCCTCAAAAAGATCAGCAAATTCTCCCTCATCAAGCCCCGCGTGATCGTCTGCGTACCCTCCGGCGTGACGGAGGTCGAAGAACGCGCGGTCATTCAGGCGACGATGGAGGCAGGGGCCCGGCGCGTCTACCTGATCGAAGAGCCGTATGCGGCGGCACTGGGCGCGAAGCTCGATATCACGGGGCCGGACGGACACATGGTGGTCGACATCGGAGGCGGCACGACGGATATTGCGGTTCTGTCTCTCGGCGGCATCGCGACGTCCTCGTCCATCAAGATCGCGGGCGACACCTTTGACGAGGCGGTCGCGGCCTTCATGCGCAAGCGCTACGGCATGATCATCGGTCTCAACACCGCGGAAGAAGTGAAGATCACCATCGGCTGCGTCTATGACCGGCCCGAAGAGGTCAGTATGCTCGTCAAGGGCCGCGACCTCAAAACGGGACTGCCGAAGGAAGAAATGGTCTCGTCGACCGAGCTCATGGAAGCCTTCAAGCGGCCTGCCCGGCAAATCGTCGACGAGGTGCTGGCTGTGCTGGAAATGAGCTCACCGGAGCTGGTCGCGGATATCGCGCGAAACGGCATCGTTTTAACGGGCGGCGGCAGCCAGCTCTACGGCTTCGACTTCCTCATTTCCGAGCGCACCGAAATTCCCTGCACGATCGCCGACGACCCCGACACCTGCGTCGCGCTCGGCTGCGGCAAGAGCCTCGAATGGATCAACTCCATGCAGGAGGGCACCATTAACCTCGCAAGACGCAAGCTCATGAAGGAAGGATAAGACACAAACCGTCTTCCAA
>CAKUJL010000148.1 GCA_934661715.1 uncultured Oscillospiraceae bacterium
GCGTTGATGACGCCGGTCGTCCGCATGGCGTAGAGCTTGAGCTCGGCGTAGTGCGTCGTGGCCGCGATCTTTGAGCCGCACTTGCGGCAGAACTCGATGAGCGAAATCGCCAGCGCCGCGCCCTCGGCAGGGTCCGTGCCCGCGCAGAGCTCGTCAAAGAGAATGAGCGTCGAATCATCGCAGATTTTCAGAATATCCACGATGTTTTTCATGTGCGAGGAAAACGTAGAAAGCGACTGCTCGATCGACTGCTCGTCTCCGATGTCGGCAAGGACGCGGTCAAAAACGGACACGAAGCTTCCGTCGTCCGCCGGGATATGAAGGCCGCACTCGGCCATGAGCGTGAGCAGCCCCAGCGTCTTGAGCGTGACGGTCTTGCCGCCGGTATTCGGGCCCGTGATGATGAGCGTGTCGAAATCCTGCCCCAATCGCACGGAAATGGGCACGACGGTTTTTCCGGTGATGAGCGGATGCCGCGCTCTTTTCAGCTCGATTTTGCCGTCCGTGCGGATTTCGGGCTCGGCGGCCTTCATGGAGAAGGACAGTTTCGCCCGCGCGAAAATGCAGTCCAGCTGCGTCAGAACGGTGTAATTGACAGCCAGATGCTCCCGGTGTCCCGCGACCTCGCCGGAAAGCTCGGTGAGAATTTTCTCAATTTCCTTGCGCTCTTCGACAAAGAGCTCGCGCAGCGCGTTGTTGCCGTTCACGGCCTGCATGGGCTCGATGAAAAATGTGCTGCCGGAACTCGACACATCGTGGACCAGGCCCGGAATGGAGCCCTTGCACTCGGCCTTTACCGGCACGACGAAGCGGTCGGAGCGGATGGTCACGATCGGCTCCTGCAAAAATTTCGCATAGGTCGACGACGTGATGATCTTTTGCAGACCCTCGCGGATGGCGACGCTCTGGCGGCGAATTTTGCGGCGGATGGAGGCGAGCTCCGCGCTGGCCGCGTCGGCAATTTCGTCTTTGGAGACGATGGAATTGAAAATCCGCTCTTCCAGATATTTGTTTGGCGTGATCTGGGCAAAGAAGATGTTGAGGTCATTTTCCATGCCCTCTCCGTCTGCGTAAGCCTTCGCCTGCCGCGCACATTTGAGAACGCCCGCCACGCGCAGAAGCTCCTCGGGGCTCAGGCACCCGCCTCTGACAGCCCGGTCGACGCTTGCTCCCACGTCGCTCACACCGGCCAAGCCCGGAGAACCCTTGAGGGTGATCATCCGGCAGGCGGCGCTCGTCTGCTTCTGTAAGATCCGGATCTCGTCCGCGTCGCTCAGCGGTACGGTTTTGAGGCACTGCTCCTTTCCCGCGGGAGAGCACGCCTGATCGGCCAGGAGCCCTAAAACCTTGTCGAGCTCTAATTTGTGTAACGATTTTTCGATAAATGTATGCATATGTTTTCTTCCTGTCTTTATTGCACCGGCTGCATCAGCTTTAGAGATTTGTAAAAGTCGAGCGTATAAAATCCGCGCTCTAACTGCGTGAGAAAGTACGTTTCGCTGATATCCGATAATTCCTTCAGCGCTTCGGGAAGGAGGTTGAAGGAAAAGACCTTCTTGGCCTCGCACGTTGTGATGTGCTGCATGGCGGCCAGTGTCGCGGGGCTCAGCGGCAGACGAAGGCTCCCCGGCGTGCTGCATTTTGCGCAGACAGCCATGCCGCCCGCAACATCAAAAAGTCCCGGCGCTTCGTTTCCGCAGACCGCGCAGCCGTCTACCATCGGCAAAAAGCCCGCGATGACCATCATCCGCAGCTCGAACGCGGCCTTGACGAGCGCCTGCGGTCTTTTGAGTTTACATAATGCGTATATCGCGTTCAGCGTCAGAGACAGGACTTCCCCGTCGTTGACGTCCTGCTGTGACAGAAGCTCCGCCGCCTGCGCAAAATAGCTGCAAAGGCTGAGAAGCTCAATGTCATTTCGCATCGCCTGAAACATTTCAAGACACACGGCCTCGGTGACAGAATAATAGCCCTGCCGCTCCAGAACCGTAAACTCCGAAAAGGCCAGCAGCTGGCACGCGGATTTTAACTGGCTGCGTCTGGACCGCACGCCCCGCGCCTTGAAGGTCATGAGCCCCTGCTCACGCGTCAGAACCGACAAGATCGCGTCTGAATCGCGGTATTCCGTCACCCGGAGCACAAGCCCCTGCGTTTTCAGATACATTCCGGCCCTTCCTTCTTCCCTTCCGGCGCGTTTTGTTCGCGCTGCGATCGTTTGTAAAGCAAGTAAGCCTCCGGCGCTCCCGTTTCGCGGAAAAATTCCCAAAACAGCTGCGTCTGCATCCAACCGCCCCCTTTTCATTTAGGGTATGCGTTTGTGCCCGCGCGATACTGGCAGTTCCTGCCCGAAGTCTTCGCTTTAACGAAAGCATTATACCATCGATTGCAGAAAACGGCAATAGAAACGAAAGCCTCCCCAGATTTCGGAGAGGCTTCTTCTTTACCGGTTCGCGTCGTAGCCGAAGTTGGAGATCAAAAACTGGCTGTCGCGCCAGTTTTCCTTCACGCGCACCCAGGTCTGCAAATAGACCTTCGTGCCCATGAAGCGCTCACAGTCGGCTCTTGCCTGCGTGCTGATTTTTTTGAGCATCGCGCCCTGTTTGCCGATGATGATACCCTTGTGGCTGGCCTTTTCGCAGTAGATGGTCGCGTCGAGGTCGATGATGCCGTCGTCGCGCTCGGAGAATTTCGTGATCTCGACCGCCGTGCCGTGCGGAATTTCTTTTTCGAGATTCCACAGCAGCTTCTCGCGGATGATCTCGGCCATGACCTGCTTTTCGGGCATGTCGGTGACCATGTCCTCCGGGAAGAGCATGGGGCCCGGCTGGGCGTATTTTTCGCACTCTTTAAGAAGCGTCGCTACGCCGTCGCGCCATTTTGCGCTGATGGGGATGACGGCGTCGAAGTCGAACTCCGCCTGATAGGCGGCGATGACGGGAAGGAGCGCTTCTTTTTCTACGGTGTCGATCTTGTTGATGACCAGCATCGCCGGTGCGCCGGAGGCTTTGATTTGTTCAATCAGCGCGTGCTCCTGCTCTCCGACGTTTGCGATCGGCTCGACGAGCAGGATGACCGCGTCCACGTCGGCGACCGATTCCTTGACGACGTTTACCATGTAGTCGCCGAGCTTGGTGCGCGGGCGGTGAAAGCCCGGCGTGTCAATGAAGACGAGCTGGGTATTGCCGCGGTTGACCACGGCGCAGATGCGGTTTCTGGTCGTCTGCGGCTTATTGGAAACGATGGCGATCTTCTCGCCGACGAGCGCGTTCGTGAGCGTGGATTTTCCCACGTTCGGACGGCCCGCGATCGTGATCATGGCGGATTTTGTTTTCATTCGTGCTTCTCCTCTTACTTTCGCGGCAGTTCGATCTCGGCGAGAATCGCCTCTTCCCGCGCCCGCATCTGGCGCTTCATGGGGCCTTCGTCCACATGGTCGTAGCCGAGCAGGTGCAAAATCGAGTGGACGGTCAGATATCCGACCTCGCGTCTGGTCGAGTGGCCGAATTCCTTCGCCTGCTCTTTGGCCCGCTCGAGAGAGATGGCCATATCGCCCAGCGGCACGCGGCCGGTCTCGGGGTCCTTGTATTCCTCCCAGCTCTCCGGGAGCTTACCGGGCGTGAGCTCAAACATCGGAAACGACAGAACGTCGGTCGCCTTGTCGATGTTCCGGTACGCCTTGTTGATCGCGCGGATGGACGCGTCGTCCGTCAGCAAAACGTTAATTTCACACGGCACGCCGACGCCTTCTTCCGAGAGCGCCGCTAAAATGCACTTGCGGATCTGCCGCTTTAATAAAAGCGCGTCCGGTGTTTTTGCCTCGCAGGTCATGACAATATTGTGCTTCATGTTCTGTCCCTCTTCTGATGGAATGTCTTTTGTGTGCGGAAGGTCTTGGGTGCTTCCGGCAGGCGCGACTTTTCAAATTTGTCATACGCCGCGACGATCTTCTGCACCAGCGCGTGGCGCACAACGTCACTGGCCGTAAGTCTGCAAATCGCGATATCCTCCACGCCGTCCAGAATTTTCACAGCCTCCTTGAGGCCGCTGACCTTATCGCCCGGCAGGTCGATCTGCGTGACGTCTCCTGTTATGACGATCTTCGAGCCGAAGCCGAGGCGCGTTAAGAACATTTTCATCTGCTCGCGCGTGGTGTTCTGCGCTTCGTCCAGAATGATGAAGCTGTCGTCCAGCGTTCGGCCTCGCATGTAGGCAAGGGGCGCGACCTCGATGTTGCCGCGCTCTAAATACTTGTTGTACGTCTCCGCGCCCAGCATGTCAAAAAGCGCGTCGTACAGCGGCCTTAAATACGGGTCGACCTTGTTCTGTAAATCGCCCGGCAGAAAACCGAGCCGTTCTCCGGCTTCCACGGCGGGGCGCGTTAAAAT
>CAKUJL010000149.1 GCA_934661715.1 uncultured Oscillospiraceae bacterium
CTTCTGGATAAAGCCGCGCCCGATGTTTTTGATCGCGGCCAGACCGAAGCGAATCCCGCCGGGCACGACCGTGAAGTGGTCGTTTGACTCGTTGATATCCGGCGGCAGAACGGAAATGCCCATCGCCTTGCATTCGGCAATGTACTCCGAAATTTTGACGGAGCTGTCCAGAACCGACGTCATCAGCGCCGCCATATACTGCCGAGGATAATAATACTTGAACCACGCCGTCTGGTACGCGATGACCGCGTAGCACACCGAGTGTGCCTTATTGAACGCGTAGTTCGCAAAGTCGTACATTTCGTTGTAAATGGACTCCGCCACCTGCGCCGGAATGCCGTTGGCCTCGCAGCCGCAGATGCCTCGCGCGGGGTCTCCGTGCAGAAACGCGCCGCGCTCTTTTTCGATGTCCTTGACCTTCTTCTTGGACATCGCCCGGCGCACCATGTCGGCCTGTCCGAGCGAGTACCCGCCGAGCTTTCGGAAAATTTCGATGACCTGCTCCTGATAGACGATACAGCCGTAGGTGACGGACAAAATCGGCTCTAACGACGGGTGCTTGTATTTGACGAGCTTCGGGTCATTTTTGCACGCGATAAGCCGCGGAATGGAGTCCATCGGTCCGGGACGGTAGGCCGCGACGATGATCGAGAGGTCTTCGATGGATTGGGGCTTCAGCCCCACGCACACGCTCGTCATGCCGGTCGATTCCATCTGAAAAACGCCTGACGTTCTTCCCTGCGTCAGCATTTCCATGACCTTCGGGTCGTTGTCCGTGACTCTCGCCATCGAAAAATCGGGCTCGGTCTTCCGGATATCCTGGATCGCGTCCTCGATGACGGTGATGTTCCGAAGCCCCAAAAAGTCCATTTTGAGAAGGCCGAGCTCCTCCAGCGTCGTCATCGTGTACTCGGTGACGGTCGTCTCGTCGTTCGTCGCCAGCGGCACATAATCGTAAACCGGCAAGCGCGTGATGACGACGCCTGCCGCGTGCGTCGAGGTGTTGCGGGGCATTCCCTCGAGCGCCATTGCGGTGTCGATGAGGTTTTTGACGCGCGGGTCCTCGTCCACCATTTCCTTGAGCCGCGGAGACACGCGCAGCGCTTCCTTGAGCGTCATATGCGGCGTCGCGGGAACGAGCTTGGCAACCACGTCGGTTTCGGCAAACGTAAAATTGAGCGCACGGCCCACATCGCGAATCGCGCCTCTGGCCGCCATCGTGCCGAAGGTGACGATCTGCGCGACATGGTCGTCTCCGTATTTGCGCCGCACGTAGTCGACCACCTCGCCGCGCCGCGTGTCGCCGAAGTCCATGTCGATATCGGGCATCGTGACGCGCTCGGGGTTCAGAAAGCGTTCAAAGAAGAGGCCATACTTCATGGGGTCGATTTCGGTGATATACAGCGTATACGTCACCATCGAGCCTGCCGCGCTGCCGCGTCCGGGGCCGACAGGAATGCCCGCCTTTTTCGCGAAATTCACGAAATCCCAGACGATCAGGAAGTAGTCCGTAAAGCCCATCTTGTCGATCATGTCGATCTCGTATTCCATCTGCTTGCGGTACTCGGGATGCTCGTCCCCATAGCGCTCTTTGTAGCCCTTGTCGCAGAGCTCCTTGAGGTATGTGAGCGAGTCATAGCCCGCGGGAAGCTTGAATTCCGGCAGGTGGTATTTGCCGAAGGTGAATTCGACATCGCACCGCTCGGCAATTTTCGCCGTGTTTTCGATCGCCTCGGGATAGGCCGGGAAAAGCGATCGCATCTGCTCTTCGGACTTGAGATAAAATTCCTGCGTCTCAAATTTCAACCGGTTCTGGTCGTCGACGGTCTTTCCCATCTGGATGCACATGAGAACGTCCTGAATCCGCGCGTCCTCGGGTCTTAAATAGTGCGCGTCGTTTGTCGCAACGAGCGGAAGACCCGTTTCCTCGCTGAGCCTGACCAGCTGCTGGTTGACCTTCGGCTGCTCGGAAAGGCCGTGGTCCTGAAGCTCCAGATAATAATGCTCCGGCCCGAAAATTTCCGCGTGCTCCAAAGCCGCCTTCTTCGCGCCTTCATAGTCTCCCTGCATGAGAAGCTGGGGAAGCTTGCCGGCAAGGCAGGCGGAAAGCGCGATGAGCCCCTCGTGGTGCGCACGCAGCAGCTCCATATCCACACGCGGCCGGTTGTAAAACCCGTCCAGAAAGCCCTTTGAGACCATGTAGCTGAGATTCCGGTAGCCGGTCTCGTTTTCGCACAGCAGAACGAGGTGATACGCTTCTTTATCCAGCGCGTGCACCTTGTCAAAGCGCGTTCTCGGCGCGACATAGACCTCGCAGCCGATGATGGGCTTGATGCCCGCCGCCTTCGCCGCCTTGTAAAAATCGATCGCGCCGTACATGACGCCGTGGTCGGTGATGGCGATGGCGCTCTGCCCGAGCTCCTTGACTCTGTCCATGATCTGGGCAATGCGGCACGCGCCGTCAAGCAGGCTGTATTCGGTATGCACATGCAGATGGACAAAGCTCATACTTGTTCCTCCAATGCCCGCGCCAGCTCCAGAAGCTTTCGCATCCGGTGGTTGATGGCGGATTTTGTGATGGGCGGGTTTAACATCGCGGCCAGCTCCTGAAGTGTCGCTTCGGGGTTTTCCCTGCGCAGAAGGGCGGTTTCTTTAAGCTTTCCCGGAAGCTTGTCGAGCTCCCCTGCCGCCTCCAGTGCCCGGATGGCCGCCATCTGACCCATCGACGCGTCGACGACCTTCGTCAGGTTCGCCGTCTCGCAGTTGACGCGGCGGTTGACGCCGTTTCGAAGGTCCTTTTCGACCTTCGCCTCCATCACGCCCATCGCCGCCACCTGCGCCCCGATGGCGGTCAGAAAATCTTCAATGTAGTCGCTCTGCTTGAAATATAAAATGTTGTTGCCGCCGCGCGTGAGCTCCTTGGGAGAAAACCCGCACTCAATGAAAAGCGTGCACGTCTCGCGGCTGACCTTATAGTGTGACGTCGTCATCTCGAGGTGATAACGCTTGGCCGGGTCCGTGACCGAGCCGCCCGCTAAAAACGCGCCGCGCAGATACGCCATGCACTGCGCCTCTTCCTCAAGAAGGCCAAAGTTCACGTGCAGCGTCAGACTGGACTTCAAGTCCATTTGCAGCGTGTCGAAAATTTTCGAGATCTTTTCCTCGCTCGTGATGGCGAATTGGAGTTTTCCCCGATCGCGCTCGGCGGGCTCCTGGTCAAAGCTCACGCCGAAGGCCTTTTTGAACAGCTTCGGAAGCCGCGCGGCAAAATCCCGGCTCTCGGTGATGATGCGCACCTCAGAGGCCGTGAAGGTATTGCAGTAGAGCAAAACGCCGCAGCCCTCCGCGATGGCGCAGGCTCTGGGGTTCAGGGACGCCTTGCAGAGCTCGGCTTTGACGTTGGATGAAAAAGACATGGTATTGCCCCTTTCGTCAGAAAATCAGTTGGTTCGAAATTCGCGCCAGACGGACAAAATCGCTCTGGCCAGCTCGTCCGGATTGTGCCGGATGTAGCGTCCGGGCGTGCAGATGGGAAATTCGCGCAGCGCAACGCCGAGGCGCTCGACCTCGTCGGGCGTGGTGAGAAGCTGCGTGACGCCCTCTTTTAAGTAGGGCTCGAGATACTCGTCCGTGACCTTCCGGTTGTTGGCGATGCACACGTCCATGACGCCAGCGCCCGCGTGGGCAAAAATCGCCTTAATATGGTCGCTTGCCGAATATCCGTCCGTCTCGCCGTCCTGCGTCATGATGTTCAGCACGTAGCATTTGAGCGCGTGCGCCTTCGTGACAGCTTCTGCGATGCCGTCAACGAGAAAGTTCGGAATGATGCTTGTGTATAAACTTCCGGGCCCGAGGATGATCACGTCCGCGTCGGAAATCGCCTCCAGCGCGTCCGGAAGCGGCTGCGGGTGCTCGGGAACGAGGCGGATTTTCCGGATGCGGCAGTCGTTGAGCTTCTTCGCGTAGAAAATTTTGCTCTCGCCGAGGCAGCGCGAGCCGTTGTCAAATTCGGCCTCCAGATGCACATTCTGGTTCGTGACCGGAAGAACGCGCCCGGTGATGGCCAGAACGTCTCCCATACGGTGCACGGCCTCGTCAAAAGAGCCCGAAATGCCGTTCATCGCGGCAAGAAAGAGATTGCCGAAGCTCTGCCCCGTGAGGCTTCCCTCGGTGAAGCGGTAATTGAGTAATTTCTGCATCGTGGGCTCGGTGTTGGCCAAAGCCATAATGCAGTTTCGAATATCGCCCGGCGGCAGCATTCCGAGGTCTTCGCGGAGCATGCCGGTTGACAAATTCGTCGTGTCAATGATCGCGCTGGCTCTTGTGCGCACGGGCTCGAGTAACTGCCGTTCGCG
>CAKUJL010000150.1 GCA_934661715.1 uncultured Oscillospiraceae bacterium
GTCTTGACTTCCTCAGCCATATGATCCATTCCTTTCTTCGCGTCTGCTGTGAGGCAGACAAAATAATGAAATATTAAGTCGGGCCCCGATTCTCTTCGCAATCTATGCACTTTTCGCTAAAACAGGGCTATTTTCTTTACTTTTCTGCGTTTTCTCGAATTCAGTGATATTGACGGTTTTAGTCCGTTAGTAACAAATTGCATTCATCTTTGAACTGACTATTGGCTCATTATACTGCATAGTCTTCGAAAAGGGAAGAAAAATTTTGCACATCCACGCAATTTGACAAGCTGCAAAATTCCCTATACAGTGTCCCTATGTTCCCGCTGGCGCAAAGGCTTCATCCGCCCCGGCGCGTCGCCTCGTCCCGTCGCCCCCTCGTCGTTCTGCGCACGATTCGTTATGCGTCTTTGTCCATTCCGCTCTCTTGACTTGTACGTACAAATGCCGTACAATGCAATCAGGCCAAGCAATAGATAGCCAGAAGGCAGAAAGGGGATAACATGGAAACCAACAACACGGTACGCACTCTGACAGACGAACAGGTGAAGGCCGCTGCTATTATCTTCGCGGCCTGCTGGAGCGCAACGGGCGGGCGAAATTTGACGGACGTTGAAAACGCCCAGCGCTTCCCGCTGAAAATGGTGCAGCTCTACATCAAAAAGATGAACGACATGCACGCGAGCACGCCGGAAATTGAGAGGCTTATCGCCGAGCAGTTTGAAAAGCTCGACGTCGAGACGGTGCAGGATTGTTTTGACACGTGCCTGTCTATGCAGCAGCAGGGCGTTTGGTCTTTGGCCTACGACAGGGCGCGGGCTGCTAAGTAAAGGAGAATGCAGATGCCAAAAACAGATCGTCTCGAAATTCGTCTTACACCGGGGCTAAAGAAAGAGCTGCAAGCCGCCGCCGAAGCGGAAGGCCGCAGCGTTTCGAATTACGTCGAAAATTTAATCGAGCAGGCAATCAAGAAGGCAGGGTCGTGAACCCTGCTTTTCCTTTCGCATTTGACAAACCGCAAAAATTCCTATATGGTGTCCCTATACTCCCGCCGAAATAAAAGACAGCGCCCCGCTCGGAGCGCTGTCTTTTTTCTTTATTTTGCGGCCCTTGCCGTCTCCCGCGCCACAATGCCCTCAAAGGCCACGCGCAGCTGCTTGTCCGCCGCGATGGCGTCTAACTTTGTGAGTGCCATGTAGTCTTTGCGGCGCAGCCCCGCCGCTTTCTGCCGCTCGCGCAGCTTGCTCAGTCTGCGGTCGGTGCTGCATCTGGCCTCACGGTCGAGCGCGGCGTAAAGCCGCCCGCGTCCCGCCGCGTCCGTCAGGCCTGTTGCCTCGCAGTAGGTGCGGATGCTGTTCTTCATATCCTCGACCCAGTTGTCGGCCTGCGGGCGGGCAATGGCTGTCAGCGCGTGGTCGATGCGCTGCTCAATGCGCGCGATGCGCTTCTCCTGCTCCACGAGCAGCTGCGCCTGCGCGGCAAGGTTCTCTGCCATGCTCATGGGCTTTGCCTGATAGCCGCCCGTCTTGCGGATGGCCGGAAGGACCTCTTCTGTCACCCAGTCCATGAAGCGCTCGGCCTCCGGCTTGCGGCTCTGGAAGATGGCGCGGTACAGATTGCCCTCGTCGATGAAGAGCATTTTCTGTGTCCTGCCGATATTATCGGTGTGGTCAATAGTAATGACACCATCGTTTTTCAGTCTTCCCTTAACCGCTGTGCTTCTTAATTCAAGCGGGCGGCAGATATCCGAAAGACAAAACCACGTTTCGCCGTTGCGTTCCGCCGTGCGGAACTCTCCAAACTCAGGATTCTGGAATACCGTCAGCTCGTTCATGCCGCACCTCCTGCCAGCATGCGCACGAGTGATTCGAGCACTTCTATCTGATTTTCCGGCGTCAGCATCGCAAACTTCTCGAGAATTTTCTGCTCTAATTCGGTCAATGATGATTGCATAGTTTCCTCCTCAAAATTTTCTTGACGAGGAGCCGCTGCGGAGCATATAATAAATTTGCTTCGCAGAGGTTTCCTCTGTGTGGTTTGAGCGTATGGGTGTGCCTGCAAGCTATCAGCCCGTGCGCTCATTTTTTATTCTTGCCTGTCCAGCTCTTTTTTTAATAAATCAACCCCTGCCACGATAGCATCGGTTCGCGTCGTGTTCATTCTGTCGGCGCATTCTTGAATTGTTTGCGCTTCTTGATCCGAAATGCGAATGGTGATCTTTTTCGTGCGCGATTGATCTCCTTTCGGTGGACGACCCGTTCTTGGCGACAAACCTTTCACCTCCCTTTTGGTCGTACAATAATAATATATTATGTACTACCAAAAGTCAACACTTTTCTTGAAATATTTTGCAATCCGTGATATTGTCCAAGTAATAACTAAAAAGGCGGTGTTTCACGTGAAGAGAAAAGCCCTGCTTCTCCCGCTCGTTTTGATCCTGCTTTTCATCCTGCCCATTTCCGCCCTGGCTCACCCCGGCGGCACGGATGCGAACGGCGGGCACCATGACGGCAGCGAGTATCACTATCATCACGGATATCCCGCCCACCAGCACACAAACGGCGTATGCCCGTACAACTTCGATGATAAAACGGGCGCGAATAGCGGTGGGCCTTCTGACCGGTCGGTCTCCTCAAAGTCTCGAGGTTCTTCCGTCAATCAATTCCTCGGGTATGTTATGATCTCAGTTGTATATCTGTTTTTGGCGTCCCCTTTTATTTTGTTTGTCATTTCTATCGCCCTTCGGCCCAAACATCCCTCGCCGAAATTGTTTGCCATTTCATCTCTCCTTGCTTGCCCTCTCGCCGTCACTTTTATTGCTGGTATTGTGACGCCCAACCTTCCTAAATCGTTCATCGTTATCCCCGTTGTCATTCTTTACTATCTGTTGTTCAAACTCGGGTCGTATCTTTTTGATGAGAAGTGAGGTCTAATGCTATGAAAGATAAGTTGTGGTCTGCTGTGTGGTATCTGTTTCTTGCCATCGTCATTGTTGGCTGCGTGATCTTTTACTTCGATGTTGCAAAGGCTCTATCCGCCGGTCATTACGGTAAGTTTGAAAGCATTTGCGCCGTTCTTGGTGCCGCTCTCCTCTTCGTTCTCCTTTGGAGCAAGCATAACGAGCTATCTAATTTCCGTCGGGAAAAGGCCGAAAACTATGTTTTTCTCTTTCCCAAGGAAACACCTATGATGTGCACCCGCGAATCAGAACTCGGTGAGCTTGTCAAGGATTATGACTTGTCTGATTTTGAGATCAACCGCATTGTTATTGATAGCGTCTGGTCCGCCGCAATGCAATACCGTGAAGACCATCCGTTAAAATAAAAAGCAAAAGAGCGAGGCCTCTCGGCCTCGCTCTTTCTCTATGCCCTCAGTCGTCCAGCGTCGGCAGGCTCAGGCCCTTCGGCGCGTCCTCGTCCGCGAGCTCGCTCACGATCTGCACCGCGACGGTCAGCCCGTGCTTTGCCGATTCGCTGATCTGCTGCGTGGACTTTTTCGGCTCGTACTCGCTGAATGCCGCCGCCTTCGCCACGTCTCCGGCGTAGGCGTAGAGCTTGTTCAGCATCTTCTCCTGCGTTTCTTTGCTGGCGTTGCGAAAGGCGTTCAGCGTCACCATCTCGTCCAGCGCCCCGCTAATGGCCTTGCGATACGCTTTCTCATATACCTGCGTCTGATAGGCGCTCAGCTTGTGCGCCTCGCCGTCGATCGTCACCGAGCTCGGCGTCGCGCTCGGTAATGCCTTTGTGTAACCGGCGTCATACAGGCTTGCTACGGCATCCGCCGTCGCCTTTTTGCCGCTGCCGGTCCGGTCTTCCAGCAGGTCGCGCGTCTTCGCCTTGAGCGTCCGCCCGTGCGTGTGCGACAAATCGCTTTTTTCCACGCGTGCCGCCGCGTCCTCGTATGCGGCAGCCGCCTCCGGCGAGATCGACCGCACAAGCCCCAGCAGATACGCTTCCACGTTGTTCGCCGGGATGCCGTAGCCGTATGTCGCGATATCCTTCGCAACGTCCTTGATCCAGCCGACAAGGTCGTTTCCTTCACGGCGCATGTATTCCTTGAGGCTTCCACCATGTTTCAGGATGTCAGTGAACTCTCCTAAATGTTCAAAGGCGGAGTTAGTGCGCTTGACAACCCCCTCAATCAGGTCGTCCAGCTGCTCGAGCCCTGGCGCTTCAATGCGATACCATTTTTCGCCGGACAGTCCGTTGCCGATGATCTCGGCTATCTCCTCGCCGCCTGCCATCACGCCCGCAAGGTCCCCGACAAGGCCCGTGCCGTACTCCTTGAGTACGCTTTCGAC
>CAKUJL010000151.1 GCA_934661715.1 uncultured Oscillospiraceae bacterium
AGGCTGGTCCCTGCGAAAATAAGCCCAGCCTGCCAGTACAGGTGCAGGTGCTTTGCGCAGTAGGAAAGGCCGTTTTTAAGCCCCGCCCCCATGCGGACAAGCAGCCGCAGAAGGCGGTAGACGATCGTGTTTTTCCAGAACGCGCCGGATTTGAAGCGCGTGGCCAGCGTCATGAAAACGTTCATCACCAGCAGCACCGCAAAGACCAGCAGCACCGCAACCACAAAGGCGGTAATGGCAATGCTCGAATTGCTCAGCGCGACGGCGATGGAAAACAGACCCGCGCCGCACGCAAAGGCGCAGACGAGATAAAGATCGAGCGGGATCTTATCGACCCAGTTGAGGTGAATTCCCTCGACGCCCTGCTTGTGTCCCGCCGCGCACAGAAGAAACACGAACAGCGCAAGGCACAGGACAAACGAACAGGCGACAACGCCGATCAGAAGCTGCCGGTTTTCGACCAGAAGGTTCGCGTAATACGCCTCCTGATAAATTTTGTCCTTCGCCGTCAGGGGGCTTCGGATGTAGCCAGTGATGGTCACGTGCTTGTAATCAAAGCGCTGATAGGAAATGTAGGCGTGGACTTCCTCTGCACCTGTGTCTGTTGAGGTGAGGTCTCCGTCGGGCTCGGCGGGAAGTTCGTCTGCAACCTGCGCGGTATTCTCCTCTGTGGCTGCCACCGCATCAGCGGCTGTGGAGCGGGAGCCTGTCAGACCTTCGGCCGCCTGCGAAGTATCCAAGCTGTCCGGGCCGAGCCTTGTGTAGGACGTGATATACGACTCGTAGATGTTGAAATTCTGCTGCTCGAGCGAGTCGAGGTATTCCTGATAGGCCGCTTCGGACGAGAAGACGTGGTCGTCTTCTACAACGTCGCGCCAGTTATACGACAAGTACTGCTCCTGACTGCGCGTATACTGATACGTTTCGTCCTGATCGGGACTTTCGAAGACGGTCTTGCCGCTGTCGTCCTGCACGGTGAAGAAGAAGTTGCTGTTTTCGCGTGTGAACTGCTGCGCATAGAACGAAACGTCCGACAGGCCGTCGCCGGACTGCCGCTGCAAGACGGCCGTATAATAGTCCGCGGCGGAGTTCATCGCGCTGTAAAACGCGTTTCCTGCGATGTGATCCTCCGCAAAGCCCTCGGGGTTACTGTAGCCGCCCTGATCGGCCAGATACAAAACGCCGAAGCCGCTGAAAAAGAGCACGATCGCGAAAATCGTGAGCAGCAGCAGCGCCGTGATCTTCGCCCAGAGCTTTTCGTAGAGCTGTTTCATCTGAGATCTGCCTCCATTTTGTAGCCCTTGCCCCAGACGACCTTCAAGTATCGGGGCTCGGCGGGGTTATACTCGATCTTTTCGCGGATGTGACGAATATGGACGGCAAGGGCGTTGTCTGCGTTCAGCGGCAGATCGTCCCAGACTCGGCGGTAAATTTCGCTGGGCGAAAAGACCTTTCCGGGGTTCTGCATCAGAAAGCGCAGAATATCATATTCCTTGGGCGTCAGATTTACGGGCTCGCCGTCAAGCGTGACCGCCTTCGCGTCGTCGTCGAGCGCGATGCCGCCGATGTGCAGGACGCTGCCCGCCGCCTGTCCGCCGCCGAGCTGCAAGTATCTGCGCAGCTGCGATTTGACGCGGGCCATGACCTCGACGGGGTTGAAGGGCTTGGTGACATAGTCGTCCGCGCCCACGGTGAGGCCGAGAATTTTGTCGCTGTCTTCCGATTTCGCCGTGAGAAGAATGACGGGCACGTTCGAAAATTCGCGAAGCCGCTGCATCGTGTGAAGCCCGTCGAGCCCCGGCATCATGATGTCCAGCAGCACCAGATGGATCTGTTCACGCCGGACGATCTCCAGCGCCTGCAATCCGTTTTCCGCGCCGAAGACACGGTAGCCCTCGGCCTGCAAATAAATCGTGAGCGCCGAAACGATGTCCTTTTCGTCGTCACATACCAATACGTTGTACATTTGCCTTTCTCCTTGCTTTCACTTGTGTTTATGATACCGGAAAAGCGCTTAAGAAACAATGCGCAAAAATCTTAAGATTTCATGAAGATGAACCGCGCTTGACAAAACGCGGCGGATTCTGCAAAATAATAATGAGCTTTTTGAGGAAGGAGCAATTCTTATGAAGGTTTTACTGGTCAACGGCAGCCCGCACGAGCACGGCAGCACCGCTCGCGCATTGCAGGAGGTCTCGAAGACCTTGATGGAAAGCGGCGTGGAGGCCGAAATTTTCTGGATCGGCAATCAGCCCATCGGCGGGTGCATCGGCTGCGGCGGCTGCGGAAAAAAGGGCGAGTGCGTCTTTGGAGGGGTCGTCGCGGAATTCGGCAAGCTGGCCAAAGACGCGGACGGCTTCGTCTTCGGCAGTCCCGTGCATTACGCGGCGGCTTCCGGTAATATGACGTCATTCATGGACCGTTTGTTCTACTCCGCGGGAGAAAATCTGCGCTTCAAGCCCGCGGCAGTCGTCACGGCGGCGCGGCGCGGCGGCAATACGGCGACGTATGAGCAGCTGCTCAAATACCCCGGCATTTCGAATATGCCGATCGTCTCGAGCCAGTACTGGAACATGGTGCACGGCGCGAACGCGCAGGATGTCGAGCAGGATCTCGAGGGTCTTCAGACCATGCGCACGCTCGGCCGGAACATGGCGTGGATATTAAAGTGCATCGAGGCGGGCAAACAGGCGGGCCTTGAGCACCCCACGCTCGAGCCCTTCCAGCGCACGAATTTTATCCGCTGAATACCGAATGCATATATACCGGCCGGCAGCTGCTGGCCGGTATATTTTCTCGCGGGATTCGCAATGAAAATGCATAAATATGTGCATATACTGCAAATTATACGGAAATGCAACAAATATATGCAAACCGGCGGAAAAATTCTCGTTCGATTTGTGCAGTCTGCGTATTGCATTTTTATGCAAATAGAGTTAATATTTATCCATAAAATTTGAGACGCGGAGGCACGCATCATGAAAAAGGAAAACATCAAGAAAATCGTTCTCGCCTACTCGGGCGGCCTGGATACATCCGTTATCATCCCCTGGCTGAAGGAAAACTACAATAACCCCGAGATCATCGCTGTCGCCGCCGACGTCGGACAGGGCGACGAGCTCGACGGACTCGAGGAAAAGGCCATCAAGACCGGCGCCAGCAAGCTGATCGTCGCCGATCTCACCGACGAAATGTGCGACGATATCATCGTCCCGTCCATCATGATGGGCGCGAAGTATGAAAAGTACCTGCTCGGCACGGCGTTTGCAAGACCCATCATCGGCAAGAAGCTGGCCGAAATTGCGCTTCAGGAAGGCGCGGACGCCATCGCCCACGGCTGCACCGGCAAGGGCAACGATCAGGTCCGGTTCGAGCTGGCCATCCAGTATTTTGCCCCCGGCATGCCCATCATCGCGCCGTGGAGAGAGTGGGAGCTCAAGTCCAGAGACGACGAGATCGACTACGCCGAGGCGCACAATGTGCCCCTGAAGATCTCCAGAGAGACCAACTACTCCAAGGACAAGAACCTCTGGCACCTGAGCCACGAAGGACTCGACCTCGAAGACCCGGCAAACGAGCCGAACCTCGACAAGGACAAGTTCCTCGAGATGAGCGTTTCCCCGTACAAGGCCCCCGACGTTCCCACCGAGGTCTCCATCGACTTTGAAGCGGGCGTTCCCGTGGCTGTGAACGGCGAAAAGATGAAGGTTTCCAAGATCATCGCGAAGCTCAACGAGCTCGGCGGCGCAAACGGCATCGGCATTCTCGACATTGTCGAGAACCGGCTCATCGGCATGAAGGACCACGGCATCTATGAGACGCCGGGCGGCACGATTCTGTACTTTGCCCACGAGCAGCTCGAAATGCTGACGCTCGACAAGGAAACCGCGCACATGAAGGCAAAGCTGGCCGTCGACTACGCCGACCTCATCTACAACGGCAAGTGGTTCAGCCCGCTTCAGGAGGCGCTCACCGCTTTTGCCAAGAAGGCCAACGAAAACTGCACCGGCACCGTCAAGCTCAAGCTCTACAAGGGCAACATGATCAACGCCGGTATCACGTCGCCGAAGTCCCTGTACTCCGAGAACCTCGTCACCTTCGGCGAGAGCGACTTCGATCAGGCGCAGGCCGCAGGCTTCATCAACATCTGGGGTCTTCCCACGAAGGTGCAGTCCCTCCTGAACTCCGGCAAACTCTAATCTGCACGGATCTGTTCCGCCAGACGCGAAAACACACAGCAAACAACAATGCGGCCTGTCCTCGCGGGCAGGCCGTTTGCAATAT
>CAKUJL010000152.1 GCA_934661715.1 uncultured Oscillospiraceae bacterium
ACACGTGGCAGTTTGCGCACCATTTTTTCGGGAAGCTCTGGTACAAAATGGGCATCTTCCTGCTGGCCTTGAGCGTGGCGGCGATGCTGTGCGTTTTTGGAAAAGACGAAAATACGGTAGGCTCTGTGGGCGGTTTTGTTTGTCTGGCGCAGCTTCCCGTGATGCTCTACGCGATCTGGCCGACAGAGCGGGCTCTGAAGAAGACATTCGACAAAGACGGCAACCGAATTCAGGCATAAAAAATCCGCACCCAACCGGGTGCGGATTTCTTTTCTTTGTTATGGCTGCGCCGTGGCGACGCCGCGTTTGGCTAAGCCCGCGGAGAGAATTCTGTGCGCATAATCGCCGATTTCGACGGTCGTTTTGAGCCCCGCGACGGTCTGGGCCGGGATGACCTCCAGAACGTCGAGACAGACGTCGGTTCTTCTGCGGAACATGTTTTTGAGAATGGCCTTCGTGTTGGAGATCGCGCACACGACAATGGGAACGCCCGCCTTCTGCGCGATCTTAAAAGCGCCGTTGCGGAAGGGCTGAAGAAGGCCGGACTTGCTCGTTCCGCCCTCGGGGAAGACGGCGATGGAGGCTTTTTCATCCTTCAGAATGGAGATGGCCTTCAAAATCGCCTTGAGCGCCTCGCGGTCGTTGTTGCGGTCGAGCGGCAGGCAGAGAATTTTGTGCATCACCTGCGCGACAATCGGAATGGCGTAGTTTTCGGTCTTCGAGACAAACGAGAGCTCCGCCCACGGCATCGCGTAATAGAACACGATCGGGTCGAACGCGAAAAGATGGTTGGAGATCAGCAGAAACCGTCCCTTGCGCGGGACCTTTTCCAGCCCCGTCACATGCACGCGCACGCCGCCGAGGTCAAAGGCAAGACGGCTGAACTGATTGAGTAAAAACCGGAAATACCGGCTTGGCCTCTCAACCTCTTTTTTCATGTCGACAAACAGGCACGAGACCGCCAGCACCAGCAAAAACAGCAGAACCAGCGCAGTAAAAAAGCAAACGAACGCCAAAGGCAGCTGCCACAGAACGGCCCAGCTTTCGTACCAGCCATCCAGTGCGCTCAAAAGCGCCGCGGCCACCGCGCTCAGGCCAAGAAACAGATAGGTCATGCAAAAAACCTCGATTGGAACAAATTCACACCGAGGTCTAGTATACTCCAACCGAGGCCAAAAAGACAGTCTTAATTTTCCGTTCAAGAAAAGTTTACAAACAAAGCCCCGCCGAAACGGAACATCCCTTGCCTCTCCCTTTGGGAGAGGTGTCTGAGCGCAGCGAAGACGGAGAGGGTAAACATTGAGATTTTCATTCAAAAAAGCTGTTAGCCCTCTCAGTCACCTTCGGTGACAGCTCTCCCAGAGGGAGAGCCAAGTGGGCCTGCTTTTGCGCAGTTTTAGAGTTTCTGCTGCGAAAGCCAGATGTCCATGACGAGGCTGTGCGGCAGGATTTTGACGAGCGCCATCTGCGCCCGCGCGATGAAGCCGAATTTGCTCACGTCCTTGCCGCGCTTGGCGTCGCGCCAGGCCCGATGGACGATCTGCTGCGGCTCATACATGGCGGCGTATTTCTTGACGACGGGCTTTTCTTCGCTCACGACCGCGCGGTCAAAAAACTCTGTTTTTGTCCAGAACGGACACACGGCCATGACGGAAATGTCCCGGTCGTCGAGCTCACGGTTCAGGCTCCGGCTGTAGCTGAGGACAAAGGCCTTGCTGGCCGCGTAGACGCCGATGTAGGGCACGGGCTGGCACGCGGCGACGGAGGCGATGTTGATGATCTGGGCGCCTTCGTGCATGTAGGGAATCGTCAGCTGGCACATGGCCATGAGCGCCTCGCAGTTGAGGTCGACCATGTTGAGATTCTGGGAAAGGGGCGTGTCGCACGCGGCCTCGAATTTTCCGTAGCCGCTGCAATTGACGAGCAGACCAACGTTTGCCTGCGCGTTTTCGAGCAGCTCCGCGTAATGCGTGAAGCTCTCGCGGTTCGTCAGGTCCAGCGCGATCGGGCGAACGGGGAAGGGCACGGTTTCAGAAAGCGCCTCGAGCCGGTCGAGCCGCCGCGCGATGACCCAGACTTCGTCGAAGGTATCGTAAGTGCTGATGGTCTCGGCGAAGGTTTTTCCCATGCCGCTGGACGCGCCGGTGATGATGGCGATTTTTTTCATGTCGAAGACTCCTTCCGGAAGATCGGTTCGCGACAAAGGCGGGCCAAATTTTTTAACAGTATACCACAACGGTTTCACCAATGCAACCGAAAGCGCGGATTGTACGCCGGTCTCACGCGGTTTGAACGGATTTTTTTGATTTTGCCGCGTACTTGGCCTCCGGTTGCCCGCTTGCATGCAATTTTTCCGCCTTCCTGCCGTATATATGAAAGGAGGGGGAAAAGAGCCATGACGGAGGAAGAAAAAACCATTCTTCTGACACGCCACGACGGTCAGCTGCAAAGGCAGGACGGCCGCATCAAGGACCTTGAACGGCGGCAGGACGATCTGGACAAGATGGCAAGCTGCGTCGCGATCCTTGCGCAGCGGCAGGAGGATATGGACGCGGACATCAAGGAGATCAAAAAGGACGTCAGCCAGCTGGCGCAGAAGGCGGGAAGACGCTGGGAGCTGCTAGTCGACAAGGCGATCGCGGCAATTGTCGGCGCACTGGTTGGGTTTATTTTGCTGAAAGTAGGATTGGGTTGAGGGAGGAACACAATGCAGACATTTTTGAGAAAGATCACAAGCAGAAAGTTTTTGGCCGCGGTGGCGGGCGTCGCGACGGGGCTTGCGATGGTCTTCGGCGTCGATGAGACGGCCATCAGCACGGTGGCGGGCGCAGTCACGACGGTTGCAAGCGTCGTGAGCTATATCCTGTCCGAGGGTATGGTGGACGCCGCGGCGGTGGAGGCATCGAAGGAGAAATGACCACGGCGCATCCCGGAAATTACACGCCGGGAAGACCCGGCCCCGTGCGCTTTCTGGTGCTTCACTACACGGCGGGACGGAACGACTCGGCCGAGAGCAACGTGCGGTATTTCAGGGACAACGTGGTAAAGGCTTCGGCGCACTATTTTGTGGACGAACTGGGCTGGCTGTCCTCGGTCGACGAAAAGGACACCGCGTGGAGCGTCGGCACGGCGGGAATTTACAAGCAGAAGCACCCCGTGTGCCGCAATGAAAACTCCATCAGCATCGAGCTCTGCTGCCGCTATGCCGCGGGGCAGTACGCGTTTTCACCGAAGACCGTCCGCAATGCGGCGAGGTTAACACGGCTTCTCATGACGCGTTTTGACATTCCGATGGAAAACGTGCTGCGGCATTTTGACGTGGTCAGCAAGCGCTGCCCCGCGCCGTGGGTGGAGGATGAAAGCCTGTGGCTGGCGTTCAAAAAACGAGTGGGGGAGGAACTGACGATGACAAAGCAGGAGCTGCTTTCCCTGCGCGGCACCGGAGATGCGCCCTCTGACTGGGCGCAGCAGGCTGCCGCATGGGCGAAGGAAACGGGGCTTGTTTCCGGCGACGGAAACGGAAACTTCGGCTGGCAGACGCCCGTCACGCGCGAGGCGCTGGCGGTGATGCTCTACCGCTTTTCACAGCTGGAAACAAAATAAGGACAATGGGGCCGGTACGCATGGTACCGGCTCTTTTTTATGCACGCCATTCTGCGAAAAATGGCAGTTTTTTTGATGGAAACATTTACACGGAACGGATTCTATACTATAATATGATCGCGAAAAAAGATTCTGAAGAGTTTTTGGAGAGAGGGCGCTTGCCAGAGGAAAGCTATGACACGAACCTTGAAAATCTGGTGCGGCGCACTGGCGCTGATGAGCGTGCTTGTTGGCTGCGTGCAGGCCGCGCCGCAGGATGCACCGGAGGCGGCAGAACAGACCGTTTTGCCGGTGGGAGAAACGCAGCCCGAGCCGGTTTATGAGAAGCACGAGGCGTATATGTCGGCGGAAAACGGCTTTTTTGAGCCGGAAAAGCCCCTGACCCGGGCGCAGGCGGCGCAGATGGTCTGCACGCTGGCCGGGCTCACCGGGGAGGATGCGCCGGACACGGTCTATGCAGACGTTGCGCCGGAAAACTGGTACTACGCACCCGTCCATACCGCGGCGGCGTATTTTGAAGAAGCGGAAGAAGCTGCGGACGAAGCGCCGCTTCTGTTCCGGCCGAGAGACACGGCACTTGCCTCAGAGCTGCAAAACGCCCTGACGAAGGCAATGGGACTTTCCGAAACGAAGCTTCCGGAAGGACTGGATG
>CAKUJL010000153.1 GCA_934661715.1 uncultured Oscillospiraceae bacterium
GGGGCATGATCCACCGCTACACCACAACCGTCCCTGTGCTGGACGCAGAGGGCAACGTCCAGATGAACGAGGACGGCACCGTCAAGAGTACGACCGAGACCGCCGAGGACCGCTACATGGACGACTACGCGGATTTCACCCTCGCCGGTCCCGTCACCGACAACCGCGACGGAACCATCACCGTCAAGATGGGCAAAAAAACGGCCAGCGACGTGCTGGCGGAACTGGAGGCTACGTATGACGGAAACTAAGCTTACGCAGATCAAATCCGCGATCAAGGACGGCAAGCTCGTGCAGGCCGCAGGCGGCATCACCTCGACCGTCACGCAGTCGGACAAGCTGGGCTACGACTGGAAGAACTTCTTCGTCAACGACGTTCTCGTGCGCCGGGAATACGTCGAGCAGGCCGTGAAGTACGGCACGGCAGACAACCCCATCGTGTGGGCCTCCGGCATGGCCCTCATCCAGAACGCCTACTACGCCTACAACGGCGAGATCAAGGTCTGGATGGGCGAGGCGGGCGCAACGGCAAAGTGGACGGATGCGGCCTTCGTGCCGATCTGATAAACGAAGAAGGGAGAAAGGCAGATGGACCTGCAGGATCTGAACGTTGCCGTCGCGGAGATCCGCGGCAACGTCGACCGGAACACCGGCCGGATCAAGGATCTCGAGAAGAAGAACGACGCTGTAACCAAGCTGGCCGAGGCCGTCGCCGTCATGGCCGAGCACATGAAGACGCTCGACGACAAGATCGACGGCATGCAGACGAGCGTCAACAACCTCACCGCCCGCCCGGGCAAGAACTGGGACGCACTGGTAAAGATCGCCGTGACCGCGCTGGTCACCGGCGTCATCGGCTGGGTGCTGGGCAAAATTCTGTAACACACGCCGCGAGGCGCGAAATTTGAAAGGAGAAAAATACTTATGAACGCAAAATGGTGGAAAGCCGCGGGCATCCGCGCACTGAAAACGGTATGCCAGACGGCAGTCGCAACTATCGGCACGAGCGCGATCCTGTCCGAAGTCAACTGGATCGCCGTCGCCTCGGCCTCGGCCCTGGCGGGCATCCTGTCTTTGCTGACGAGCGTGGCGGGCCTGCCGGAGGTGAAAGAGGACGCATGAAGAAACTCTTTATCTCGCAGCCCATGAAGGGCAAGACCAACGAAGAAATCAAGAAAGAGCGTGAAGAGGCGATTATCTGCGCGAAAGAGCTGATGGGCGATGAAGTCGAAGTCATCGACAGCTTCTTCGAGAACGCCCCGGCAGAGGCAAAGCCCTTGTGGTATCTCGGTGAATCGCTGAAGCTGCTTTCCACCGCAGATGTTGCATATTTTGCAACAGGTTGGAAAAACGCACGCGGCTGCAAGATCGAACACACATGTGCTGTAGAGTATGGCATCCCCGTAGTGGAGGCGGCAACGGTATGACCATCGACAGCAGCATCCGGGCGAAGTGGCACGGCGGAAAGCGCAAGCTCTCCGCCATCACCGCCATCGTCATGCACTACACGGCAAACACGGGACAGATGGCGACGGCCAAAGGAAACGCCCGCTATTTTGAGGGCGGCAGCGAGGGGCGCAAGGCCTCGGCCCATTACGTCGTGGACGAGGGTGAGACGGCATATGAGTGCGTGCCGCTGGATACCGTGGCCTGGTCCGTCGGCGACGGCAGCAAGGGGCCATATGGCAAGCTCGTCAACAACTACAACTCGGTATCGATCGAGATGGTCAGCCACACCGACGCGGCGGGCCGGTATTACATCCCCATCGAGACGCAGCGGCACGCGGCGGAGCTGTATGCGCAGCTCAAAAAGCAGCTGCCGAACGTCAAGCACGTCGTGCGCCATTACGACGTGAGCCTCAAACGCTGCCCCGCGCCGATGATCGACGAGGGCGAATGGCGAAAATTCAAAGAGCTTTTGGAGGAAGCAACAGAAATGCGATACGAAAAGCTGAAAGACGTCACGAACCAGACGTACCGCCAGACGCTGGACAAGCTGGTGGAGAAGGGCCTGCTCAAGGGCAAGGGCGGCACGGGCGAGGATCTGACGCTCGATCTGAGCGAGGACAACGTCCGCATGCTCGTCATCCTGGACCGCACCGGCGTCTTTGACCGCTGATCCGCCCGGGCGGCGGGCACGAAGGGAGCGATGGACAAATCACTGCGCGTTTGGCCCTGCCGAAGGGGCTGGAACATCTGACGCGCAGGGACTGGGAGCACGTCGCTGACGAGGGGATCTGTGACCTGATCGACCGCCAGATCATCAGGCTTTATATCGTGGGCAGGCTCCCGCAGATGGACGCCGCCGCCGAGATCGGCGTCGACCGCAAAACCATCTCCCGCCGCCTGCCGCACATCTACAATATTGCCAGCCGTCTGGTAGGGAAAACGGACAAAGAGAAAGCGCCATGAGCAACGGTTCATGGCGCTTTTTCTATGCCCACATGTCCCACAAATGGTACACAAATGTCCCGGAACTGTCCCCCATAAAAACCGGGAAAGCGGCAGAATGAGAGTAGGAGCTGGCCAGCTTACTACTTTTACCGGAGGATTTTTTTATGGAATACGCAAGCAAGGGACTCGCGGGGACTGCGCTGGGCTTCGGCATCGGCGGCGCCGCGCTGGGTCTGGCAAACGGCGGGCTCGGCAATCTGCTGGGCGGCCTCGGACAGAACAACCGGGCGGCTGCCGCAGAAGTGACGGCGGCTGCGGCAACGCCCGCCATGGCAGCGCTGGCCGCTGCGCTGGCTTCGCGCCAGCAGGAGCCGACGTGCAGCGAGAACATGCCGGTCACGCGCTACGATCTCGAACGGGAGCAGAAGCTGGCCGCGAAGGACAGCGAGATCGCGCTGCTCAAGGCCAACACGTACAACGATGGCAAGATGCTGGAGGTGTACGGCTACATCGACGGGCAGCTCAAGGACGTCCGTGAGGCGCTGTGCAAGCAGGCCGTCCACAACCAGCGCACCGAGGATAGCTTCGCGCTGGTCAAGCAGGACGTCGAGTCTGTCCGCAAGGAAGCCCTTGGCGCGATCAAGATGGAGGCCGAGCGCCGCTGCTGCGGCGACAACGCCCTGAAGACCTATGTCAACGCAACCTTTTATCCCAAGCAGGTCGCAGATGTCACCACCGGCACCGCGACCACGGCGCAGACGCTCTACGATCCGCTCCCGAAGTGCTGCGGCTGCTGCAACAACTAAGCCAAAGGGGCGGCAATAGCCGCCCCATCCGAAAACGGAGGATAACTGTATGACAGTGACGATAGATCAGGCCATGCGCGGCGCGATGCGCTACGCAGACAACGAGGTCATTCCGCACCTGCCGGGCGGCAAGGGCATCGGGGCCGGGATCATGCTGGCGCTCATCATGGAGGGCAGCCGCGAAAAGATCCTTGCGCTGCGCGAGAATCCCGCGGTCAAGATGATGCAGATCTTTGACGACGCCGGAAACATCGACCTCGACAAGCTCTACAACGCGGCCAGGCCGCGCTTTGAAAACAAGCTGACCGTATCCGTCCCGCTGCTGGGCGATATGCGGTTTGACCAAAACGACGTCGATAAACTCTACCGGTATATCCAGGAGGCATGACGAGATGAAAGAATATATCGAAAAGCTTTACACAAAGCTGCACGAGGCCATGGAGAAGCCCGTGACGCTGGGCAGCGCAGAGGAAGTCGAGCTGTACGCGAAGACGATCTGCAGGCTCGAAAAGCTGCACGGGCACCACGACGAGCCGGAGGCGGCCACATTTGATCGCGAAACGGCGATGCAGTGGGCAGCCAACATGCAAAACGCCGACGGCACGACCGGCCCGCACTGGACGATGGAACAGACAACGGCCGTGGCCGAGAGCATGGGCATTCAGGCGCCTGTGGTCCCGCGCTGGGCGTGGGGCGTGACCATGAACATGATGTACTCGGACTACTATCCAGTCGCCGTAGAATTCGGCCTCAACCGACCGGAGTTCTACGCCGCGCTGGCAAAGGCGTTTCTGCTCGATAAAGACGGCCCGGGGCCGGAACAGAAGCTCATGGCGTATTATGAGCATATCGCAAGGAGCTGAGAACACAGAAAAGGGACTGGACACAGAATAAACACAGTTTGCAAATTAACATTGAAAATACAGTGTTTTTTTCAGAGTTCGAGTCTCTTCAGGTCCACCATAAGAGAGTTATACGAACGCAATACGGCGACGGAG
>CAKUJL010000154.1 GCA_934661715.1 uncultured Oscillospiraceae bacterium
CGGGAACGGAAGGACGTCGCGGATGTTCGAGATGCCGGTCAGGTACATGACGCAGCGCTCGAAGCCGAGGCCGAAGCCTGCGTGGCGGGTCGAGCCGTACTTGCGAAGGTCGAGATAGAAGCCGTAGTCCTCGGGCTTGAGGCCGAGCTCGTTCATGCGGGCAAGGAGCGTGTCGTAGTCGTCTTCACGCTGGCTGCCGCCGATGATCTCGCCGATGCCGGGAACGAGGCAGTCCATCGCCGCGACGGTCTTGCCGTCGGGGTTGAGCTTCATGTAGAACGCCTTGATCTCCTTGGGATAGTCGGTGACGAAGACCGGGCGCTTGAAGATCTGCTCGGTGAGATACCGCTCGTGCTCGGTTTGCAGATCGCAGCCCCAGAAGACCTTGTAGTCAAACTTGTCGTTGTGCTTCTCGAGAAGCGCGACAGCCTCGGTGTAGGTCACGTGGCCGAATTCACTCGTCATGACGTGGTTGAGCCGGTCAAGAAGGCCCTTGTCGACGAACTGGTTGAAAAACGCCATCTCTTCGGGCGCGTTCTCCAGAACGTAGCCGATGACAAACTTGATCATGTCCTCTGCCACGCGCATATCGTCCGACAGATCGGCAAACGCCATCTCGGGCTCGATCATCCAGAACTCGGCGGCGTGGCGGGTGGTGTTGGAGTTTTCGGCGCGGAAGGTCGGGCCGAAGGTGTAGACATTGCGGAAGGTCTGCGCGAAGGCTTCGACGTTCAGCTGGCCGGAAACGGTCAGATTCGTCTCTTTTCCGAAGAAGTCCTGCGAATAGTCAATGGAGCCGTCTTCCAGGCGCGGCGGGTTATTGAGGTCGAGCGTCGTCACCTGGAACATTTCGCCTGCGCCCTCGCAGTCGGAGCCCGTGATGAGCGGCGTGTGGACATAGACAAAGCCCCGCTCCTGGAAGAACTTGTGGATGGCGTAAGCGATGATGCTGCGCACGCGGAAGACCGCCTGGAAGGTGTTCGTTCTCGGGCGCAGGTGCGGCAGCGTCCGCAGAAACTCCATCGAGTGCCGCTTCGGCTGGATCGGAAAATCCGGCGTCGACGCGCCTTCGACGGAAATTTCGCTCGCCTGAATTTCGAACGCCTGCTTTGCGTCGGGTGTCAGCACGAGCGTGCCGGTCACGATGACGGCGGCGCTGATGTTCAGCTTCGAGATTTCCTGAAAGTTCGGCAGGTCTGCGCCGAAGACGATCTGTACCTGCGAGAAATACGTGCCGTCGGAGAGGTTGATGAAGCCGAAATTCTTGCTGGCCCGCAGGTTGCGGACCCAGCCGCCGACGGTCACCTGCTTGCCATCAAAGTTTTTCGCGTCTTCAAACAGCGAACGGACGGGAGTCATTTGTTCCATCATGATCAATTTCCTCTTTCTGCGGCCAAAAAGGCCAATCTATTCAACTTAGAGTAACATAATTCCCGCTTCTTTGCAAGCATTACGTGTTTTTTCGTCCCAGAGGCTCGACTGGACCTCGCCGATGTGGCAGGTGCCGATCATGAGCATGCAAAGACGGCTCTGGCCGATGCCGCCGCCGATGGTGAGGGGCAGCTCGTGGTTTAAGAGCATCTTGTGGAACGGAAGGCTTGCCCGCTCTTCGCAGCCGGCCAGCTTCAGCTGACGCGCCAGACTCTCTTCGTCGACGCGGATGCCCATGGACGAAATTTCGAACGCGCAGCCGAGCACGTCGTTCCACATGAGAATGTCGCCGTTGAGCGCCCAGTCGTCATAGTCGGGGGCTCTGCCGTCGTGGGGCTTGCCGGATTTTAATTTGCCGCCGATCTGCATCAGGAAAACGGTGTGGTGCTCGCGCAAAATCGCGTTTTCGCGCTCCTTGGGCGTCTTGTCGGGGTACATGTCCTCGAGCTCCTGCGTGGTGATGAAGAAGACCTCGCGGTCCAGCTTCGTGTGCAGGCTCGGGAACGCAATGCCGAGCGCGTCATTCGTCTCGCAGACCGCGCCGACAATATCGCGCACGGTGCGCTTGAGGTAGCTTTCGTTCCGATCTTCGCGCGTGATGACCTTTTCCCAGTCCCACTGGTCGACGTAGACGGAGTGGAGGTTGTCGACCTCTTCGTCGCGGCGGATGGCGTTCATGTCGGTGAACAGGCCCTTGCCGGGGTTGAATTCATAGCGCCCCAGCGCCAGACGCTTCCACTTGGCAAGCGAATGCACGACCTGCGCGTTGACGCCGACGTCGGGAATGTCGAAGCCCACGGGCCGCTCGTAGCCGTTCAGGTTGTCATTCAAGCCGGAATTCTCCTCCACAAAAAGGGGCGCGGACACTCTGCGCAGATTCAGCGCATTGCCCAGATTCACCTGAAAATTGCTTTTGATAAATTCGATGGCACGCTGCATTTCATACGTGGACAGCGGTGCGTGGTATCCCTGCGGGATAGCGAGCTTGCTCATAAAAATGGGCTCCTTTCTGAAAAATATGCCAAAATTATAGTATAGTTTTCCGAATTATGCAAGAGATATTTATGCAAAAGGGAAAACTTTGCCCACCGCCCGCAAAGCCTCGCATTTTCTCCAAATCCCGCTTTCCTTTTGGCCGGTTTTATACTACAATATAGATAAGAAACAACGGGCGTACCGCCCTGTCTGATAGATCAAAAACGGAGTTGGTTCTCTTTGCATACGGTTTTGCTGGTCTTCGACATCGGCACAAGCGGCCTGCGGGCCTCGCTGGTGGACGAGAGGCTGAACATTCTCAGAAACGTAACGACGACATACCCCACGCGCACGCTCCCCGGCGGCATTTGTGAGCAGGACGCGGCGGACTGGTGGATGAGCGCGGTGCGGGCGATGCTCATGCTGCGCGAGCTCGTGCCGGAATACCTCAAGCAGGTCGACGCCATCGGCGTTTCGGGCCACATGCTGGGGCTTCTGCCGATGGACGCGGACGGTCAGGCGCTGCGCCCGGCGATGATCCGGCGCGACACCCGAGCCAAAGAAGAGGTGCAGTCGCTTCTTGCCGCGTTCGGCCCGGACTATTTTTATAAAATTTCCGGCAACGTCCTCACCCCGAACCTCACGCTTTCCAAGGCCGTCTGGCTCAAAAAGCACGAGCCCGACACCTATGAGAAGGCCGTCCGGTTTTTGCAGTGCAAGGACTATCTGGTCTACCGGTTAACGGGCAGCATGGACTCGACCGATTACTCGGACGCTTCCCGCGCGGGTCTCATGAACCTCGCGACGAACGACTATGATTACGAAATGCTCCAGAATCTCGGCCTGCACGCGGAAAAATTCCCGCAGATTCTGCCCGGCTGCGCGATCGCGGGGCATCTCACGGAGGAATCGGCGTGCCATCTGGGTCTTCGCGCGGGCATTCCCGTCTCCGTCGGCGGCGGCATCGGCGCATGCGAGAGCGTGGGCGCGGGCGTGGCAGAAGACGGCGCGTACTACATGAGCCTCGACACAGCCGCGTGGATCGCGGGGCAGCGGCACGAGCCGTTTATCGACCTCCGGCGCCGCCTCGGGCACATTTCCACGCTTGACGGCAAGAGCGTTTCGGTCTTTGGGTCGATGCACTGCGCGGGAAAATGCGTCAACTGGGCGCAGAAGCTCTTCGAGGTCGGCTCTCCCAGAGCGTTCGACGCCGCGGCCAGCAACATCCCGGCAGGCGCGGACGGGCTCATCTTCCTGCCTTACTTAGAGGGCGAACGCTCCCCGGTTTACGACGAACAGGCCACGGGCGTGTTTTTCGGCATGACCGAGCGGCACCGGCGGGAGCATTTCCTGCGGGCGGTGCTCGAGGGCGTGGGGTGCGGGCTGAGCCAGATCATCGAGGTTCTGCGCGAACAAGACGAAATATCTGATCTTCGCGTCATCGGCGGCGCGGCAAAATCGCGCGTCTGGAAGCAGATCATCGCCGATCTGTGCAGGGTAAGGCTTCACGACGTGACGACGTTTACCGACACCGCCGCTACTCTCGGCGCGGCAGCCGCGGCAGGCGTCGGCATCGGCGCGTTTGAAAGCCTGTCACAGGCCGTCGGCGCGATCTCGCAGGCCAGCGTCATCCAGCCGCAGGAAGAGACCTACGCCTCCTACGAAGCGCTCAGACGGCGCTACGACGCCCTCTACCCCGCCCTGGCCCCGGTTTTTCATCTGTAACGCAAACATCCCGCAGCATGGGGCTGTGTTCCCCGGGCGGACCGAGTCGTCCGCCC
>CAKUJL010000155.1 GCA_934661715.1 uncultured Oscillospiraceae bacterium
GATAGGGGGAATCGGCCCCCAAGGGAAGGCAGGGGTGCATCCGGCATCCAACCCCGAACCGCGGAGGCGCGTGCAGAGCTAAGCGATCTCCGCGGCGGAACGCACCCGAAATCTGCTGCTCGGCAACAAGATCGTCGTATACGAATCAAAGTCTGACGCAATCGCAAAACAGCAAGAGAGTGCTCACGTAACCGTAAGCACTCTCTATTTTAGTCTGCAATAATTGTCGAGAACTCCTAGGTTTTCAAAAGGGCCGCGCCCTTTTGTTGAGCTGCGCCGCAGCGCAGCAGCCCCTCGCAACTTCTTCTTGGCGGCTCGACACCACTCTTCTTTGCGCAGCTAAGAAGAATGGGGTCGAGAAAAAGGACAGTCTGGCAGGCTTCTGCCAGAAAAAAACTGGCCCTGGGCCACGGCCAGGCAGTCGCCAAAAAAGCTGCCCAAATCTACTTTTTATACCCGCAATCGCAGTACGGCCCACCCGAGGCCAAGGTAAACTCCCGAACAAATCGGTTCTTCTCACCCGCGTCGCTCATCGCGTAATCCAAATGACACAGGGCGGGCGTGAGATCGTAGAGGCCGAGCTTTTTCATGAGGGCGCAGATGCCGCAGGCGGTAAATCTTGCCTCGTAGCCGCTGCCGTCGGGGTAGGGGTAAAACTCCATGTTCCACGAGTACGGATTGCGGTCGGCGGCCTTGAGCTGCGCGGTTTTTTCCATCGCGGCGATGTCCTGCGGGGTGAACTTTTTCTGGGCGCTTTTGCGGCAGAACCAGCGCATCGCGGGCGTCATCATCGAGCGCTCGTAGTATGCGGTCAGGCGCTCCATGTCCGGCCTTTGCGGCATGTGCAGGATAAAAGCGCCCAGCATCGCGCAGCTGACGATGTTCATGAGAAAGCGGTCTTCCTTTTCAAAATCGGGAAGCGCCGCGAGAATTTTCCTGTATTCCGTCTTCGCGGCCTTTGTGACGGCGCGGGCGGTTTTTTCATCGTAACCGAAGACGGCCGTCAGATTTTTCCGGAAGGGCGCGGCGAAAAGCGCCCACATGCCGGTCTGCATCGGAGTATGGTTCATGGCTTGTTCCTCCTGTAGCCTGCTTCGTCGCGGTATTCGGGGTGCTGCGTGCAGTAAGGGTCGCCGGCGGGGCAGATGGTGTAGTCGCACTTGCAGCCGTTGGCGCAGGTCGTTGTGCGCACGAGCTTTGCGCCGATGAGCTCCATTGCCTCATAATCCGGATTGCACAGCGCGGGCATGACCTCGAGTAACCCGTGTTCGCGGGCAAAGTCCGCTGTCGGGCAGGCAGTAAATTCGTAGTAAATGGGTTTTTCCTTGTCAAATGGCGCAAGATTCATCACAAAATCGCCCCATTTGTCACACTGCTGCTTCGCGTTCTGAAAGGACCTGTAAAGAAGCTTTTGGACAAGCGGGCTTTTCGCGTTTACGAAGCGGCGGAGCGTCCGGAAGGCGGGCAGGAAGAGGTTTGCCTCCATCCGCTCAATTTCCGCGAGGCTCGTTTTTTCCTTGCAGACGACGTAATACGCCATCAGCGCCACGCAGTCGTAATTGCCGCCGGGGCCGTTGTGGAAATTTTTCTTCCCGCCGAGGTCGGTGCGCCAGCCGGTGAGGAAGGCCGCATATTGCTTCTGCACGCGCGTCCAGACGGCTTCCTGCTCTGGCGCGGGATAGTGCCGCGCGATGGCGGCGAGAATTTGTTTTTTGCACGGCTTCGAGTAAAGAACGTGCACGGACCGGTCAAATTGCAGGTCGCTGTCTTTCATGACTGCCTCCGTAGTAGTTCAAGGAATCTAACTGCTATTGTAAAACCGTGCCGCCCGGTTGTCAAGCGCCGCGTTTTTCCGCGATATGGTTGAATTTCCGGAAATAATGTGTAAAATAAAATCAATGACACGCCGGACGGCGGAAAGGGGAGACGCGCATTGAGACTGACCGACCGGGAATTTCTGAAGGCGGGGATCGATCTGGAGCCGCTGGGGGTCTTGACACAGGGCCCGTTTGAACACTATTTCTGCACGCCGAAGGGGGCGCGGATCTTCGCAAGAAGCGGCGTGGACGGGATTCATTTCTGCTTCGTGCGCGGCTTCGGAGAGACGGTGTTTGCCGTCAGCCCCATGAACGGACGAGACGGCTGCGTGCATCCGGTGGCAAAGTCGTTTCGCGATTTTTTAAGACTTTTGCTGGCGCTTCATGACGCGGCGGCCATCGAACAGGCGTGGCAGTGGAACGCGGCGCAGCTCGAGGATTTTGAGCAGAAGCACCCGTCGAACGACGAGCAGATGGCGGCGCTCGACCGGCTCGTGGTTACCTTCCATCTGCGGCCGATGGCAGAGCCGTGGAAGTATATCCACACGGTGCAGTCCGGCTTTGATTACGGAAAGCTGCGGTTTTCCGAGGAATTTTACGAGACAGTCGAAGATAACGCCGGGAAGCCAGAGCCGTGGAAGGTCACGTTTGAAGGCGGCTTCGGCGGCGGAAAGGGGCAGGCCGGGAAGGAAATTACCCTCGGGAAGAGCTTTTTCTGGGGCGAAGACGAGTGGCTCGTTCCGGCGGCGTATGTCTGCAAAGAGGGAATGGTGCTGGATATCATAAAGCACGTGCCGGTAGAAAAGCTGTTTTCCTTCCGCGAAAAGTGGGAGCTTACCCCGGAAAATGACGGAAGCGACTGGGAAGAAGATAAGTGCATCCGCGCAAGGGCGGAAAACCCGTTTGAAGGCCGCTTTTCTGCCGAGCTCACGGTAAACGGGCAGACGCTCAAGTGGAAGCGCGGCTGCGCATTATGCTGGGACCCGCTGTATCCCGAGGGAAACGACCGCGAAAACAAACAGGTGCGGGAACACTATAAACTCGACGAGCTTGACGGCTGGTATATTGAACGCATCAGTTTTCCGTGGAAGGACAAAAAGCAGACGGTCAGGAGCCTGCGCCTCAGCCTGTGCGAGGACCTGCTGGACGTTCCGGGGCCGGAATTTACGCCGGAGAAGGCGGGGGACGCGTTGACGTTCCAGCTTCCGAGGCAGACGCAGACCTATACCATTACGGCGCAGGCCATGCAGGACAAAACGCTGGACTTTTTCGGCCAGACGCTCTACACGACGGCGCTCCACTATACCATCACGCCCGAGCCGCCGGAGGGAAGCCTCACGCTGCGCGATTATGCAGAGCCGCTTCGGCTTTCCAACCGGGATTCTTCCATCGGCGTCATCGGAGGCGCCGGCGGCATCGCGGCCGTCGGAAGGGGCAAGGACATTGTCTGCTCGCAGGTGCGGCTGGAAGAGAAGCGGCGCGTGACGTGGACGCTCGTGTTCCATGAAAAGCGGCTCGAGGACAAACTGGTCACGCTGCTTGAAGAAAAGAAGGAAGCGAAAGCATGAAATTTTCCTACGCGATTTTTGATATGGACGGGCTGATGTTTGACACGGAGAACCTGTTTATCCGGGCCTTCACCGACCACGTCGGCCCCACGATCGGCTACCGGTTCACAAGAGAGGGAATCCTCAAGCTCGTCGGGCTCAACCACCAGTCGGCGCTCCGGACATTCCCGGAGGCGTTTCCGGGCTGCCCGGCGGACTGCGACACGTGCCTCGGGATGTTCCGCGCGTGGATGAAGGACTATATCTGCGAAAACGGCGTGCCCGTGAAGCCGGGGCTTCGTGCGCTGCTGGCATTTTTGAAGGAGAACGGCGTTCCCTGCGCCGTTGCCACGTCTTCGGACGAGAAAACCGCGAAGGGGTATCTGGAAAACGCGGGCCTTACGGACTTTTTCGCGCAGATCATCACCGGCGACAAGGTCACGCATGGAAAGCCGGACCCGGAGATCTTTTTGCTTGCGATGCAGGCTTTGGGCGCAAGCGACCCCGCGGTGTGCGCCGTGTTTGAAGACTCGCGCAACGGCCTTCTCGCGGGCGCAAACGGCGGCTTTCCCGTCATCGTCGTGCCGGACGTGATGGACCCGACGCTGTCTCTTCCGGGCAAGTGTTATGCGAAGGTCGCAAGGCTCGATGAGGCGATTGGCTTGTTCCAAGGTTTGCAGACACTGTGACTTTGTAGGGGCGGACGACCCTGTCCGCCCGGCAAGCCGCAATTCCAAAACGCGAAAAACTGCGGCGAAATCGAACTGCCAAAGGGCGGACAGGGTCGTCCGCCCCTACGCATTTTACATGATGCAAA
>CAKUJL010000156.1 GCA_934661715.1 uncultured Oscillospiraceae bacterium
TAAATAACAAACTGCGCCCGAAGAAAGTCCTGTCAAGTTGTTTTCGGACAGGGGTTCGATTCCCCTCAGCTCCACCAAAAATCCCGTGTGCGACAGCATACGGGATTTTACTTTTTCACTTTTCCCTATTCACTTTTACTTCAAATAACTGCCTGCCCGGGATTTTTGGAAAGTAATAAGTAAGAGTGAATAGTGAAAAAGTGAATGTGCCGCTCCCGCGGCGATTTGAAAAGCGCAGCTGGAGGATTCCACTGCACCTGCCGCGTTGCCAAACCTGCAAAAAGATGCTACAATACCGAAAAAATGACAAAGGAGCCCGTGCGTATGGATATTTGGCAGACCTTATATGAAAAAGCAAAGCAGGAATATCACCCGCAGGATGTGACGCCGTTTGTTTACGCGCACCATGTTGTGTGCGCACTGGAAAGCGAAAGCGGGGCCATTTTCACCGGCTTCTGCATCGAAGCGTGCTCGGGCGTGATGAACCTGTGCGCCGAGCGCGTCGCGGCGCTCAATATGTATGTAAACAGCGGCCAGACCGTCGTCAAGCGCCTCATCGCCTTCCGGGACGCACCACCCTCCGGCGGCGGCAGCGGGATGCCCTGCGGAGCGTGCCGGGAGTTTTTCATGCAGCTGTCCGAGAAAAACCGCGATATGGAGATCCTCGTCGACTACGAAACGCGCCAGACCGTCCGACTGGCAGAGCTCCTGCCCAACTGGTGGGGCGAAGCACGTTACCGCGAGGCGGAAAAAGTATAGCGGAGAAAACCATCCCATACGGGGTGGTTTTTTGCCGTTTAGCCATCCTCTTCCTGACGCAGAAATACCTGAACCGACTTGCCGAGCTTTCCGCAATTCTCTATAACAAATTTCGTTCCATGCGACTTTCCATCCCAAAACGCCAGCACAAGCTCCGCATGTTTTATGATTTCCATATTTCGCTTTAGCGGAGCAGCGCGTCCGTATTTTTCATATTCCGGCAAATACTCTGTAAATGCAATACCATGTGCCAGTGCATACGCTCTGGCGCAGCAATCGACCCCTTTTGCGCCCCCAGATAGAATTTCTGTCACGTTCTCCGGCAGATACGCTTCAAGGTTTTGTATTTTTAACCCCCTGGATCCGATGACCGCCACGCGCATTTCTCTACCTCCTGTTGTTTTGTAGATATACCGTATGTTCACTTCAAACATAATAGCACAAAACGAACATATTATAAATATACAATATGTTCACGGAGGGGCACTTGCTATGGCAATCAAAAGCCTGTCGATACGCATGGAGGACGAGATGCTTGAAAAGCTGCGCTACGTAGCCGACTACGAGGGCCGTTCGGTCAACAGCCACGTTCTGGTGCTGATTCGCGAAAGCATCCAATCGTTCGAGGCAGAAAACGGTGCAATCACCGGAAGCATTCGTCCGGATGTCAACGTCAAGCCGGGACGAAAATAAGGAATTTTTCAGGAGCTGCCTGTTGAAGGCGGCTCTTTTTCTGTCTTTCCTGCGGAAAACGCACTTTTTCCCACCGGTTTTTTCCTGCGTTTTACGCTGCCAGCGGACAAGCGTCCGCGCTGTAAAGCACGCCGTTTGGCAGGAAATCGGAGAAATGGCCGCGTATCATGGACAAGCGTCGTTATGCTGTAGCCTTCCGTGCGGTTTACCCAATAAAAGTCCGAACTTTTTCCGCAGAATTTCTTCAAATATGGCATTCACATTTCCGTTTTCAAGCCTTTTTTACATTTTCGACAGTACGTGGACAGATTCTCCTCGCATTTTTTACAAAAAAAGAAAAAGTTTCTCTTGCTTTTTGCCGCCCGAGCCGCTATAATTGGGAGCATAATTTAGCTCGCGCACAGTTGTCTCTGTATCGCGGACATAAGCAGGAGGAATGAACATGAAAAAGCTGATTGCTGTATTGCTCTCTATTTTAATGATCGCCGGTATCTTCGCCGGCTGCGCCAGCCAGAGCGCTCCGGCCCCGGCTGAAAGCGCTTCGTCCAGTGAAGCCGCTCCCGCCGCTTCCGAATCCGAAAGCGCCGCTTCCGAAGAGGCCGCTTCCGAAGAGGCCGCGCCCGCAGCCTCCGGCGACAAGGTCGTCAAGATCGGCGTCTTCGAGCCCCAGACCGGCGACAACGGCGCAGGCGGCAAGCAGGAAGTGCTCGGCATGCAGTATGCAAACTACGTACAGCCTACAGTGGAAATTGGCGGTGAAACCTACGACGTGAAGCTTGAGATCGTCGATAACCGTACCACTGCTGAAAACGGCCCGTCGGCTGCTTCCGAGCTGATCAACCGCGGCGTATCCATTGTCCTCGGTTCGTACGGCTCCGGTGTCTCGATGGCAGGCGGCAAGGTTTTTGAAGAAGCCGGCGTTCCGGCCATCGGCGTGACCTGCACCAACCCGCAGGTGACCTCCGATTGCAGCGTCTACTACAGAATCTGCTTCCTCGATCCGTTCCAGGGCACCGTCCTTGCGAACTACGCGTTCAAGGAGCTCGGCGTTTCCACCGCTTACACGCTGGCCATGCTCGGCTCGGACTACGATCAGGGTCTGGTCTACTACTTCTCCGAAGCGTTCAAGGCGCTCGGCGGCGAGGTCACCTCTGAGGACTTCCCCGAGGGCAACGCAAACTTTGTTTCCTACATCAACAATGCCAAGTCCGCGGGCGCAGGCGTCATCTTCGCGCCGGTCTCCACGAACTACGCACAGCTGATCATCGAGGCCGCTTCCGCGCAGGGCTTTGAGGGCCACCTGCTCGGCTCGGATACCTGGGACAACAACATGGTCATCGAGTCGGCCAAGGGCAAGAGCGTCAACGTTGAGATCACGACCTTCTATCAGGAAGGCGGCGCTCCCGAGTTTGACGCGGGCATCAAGGAATGGATGAATTCCAACTCCGACGCTCTGACCAACAACGGCGGCAACGACATGGTCTCCGCTGTGACCGCGATGGGCTATGACGCTTACTTCGTCGCTCTCGAGGCCATCAAGGCTGCCGGTTCTGCCGACCCCGCCGCAGTTCTCGCAGCGCTGCCCGGCGTGAGCTACACCGGTGTTTCGGGTCTGATCGAATTTGATGAGATCGGCGATGCCAAGCGCGACGCGGCCTACATCAAGGCGGCCAACACCGAATCGGGCGAATGGGAGTTTGTGAAGGTCCAGGGTATCGACTGACGCGTTAAGATTTCTGTCCGCAGCAAAAAAACAAATATCCCGGCAGGGTACCCACCCTGCCGGGTTTTTCCCAATTTTCCGCATTCCCTTAACGGACGTTTTGAACACTTTTTCCGCCGTGGATGGACGGTTTTCCGCGAAAAAGCAGAACTTTCGGAAGCTTTCCTAAAAATTAGTCGAAAATATTTCTCCGTCTTTTTCCATTTTTTCCGAATTTTTGCTATATAAAAAACGCATAAACGTATCACGTTTTGCACATAATCCGGCAAAACGCACAAAGAAACGCTTGCCTTTTCATGCTAGACTGGTTATAATAATAAAACCGCGTGGGCGATCTGCTTTTTACGCGGACAGTTTTGTAAGGAGGATCACGTTTCATGAAAAAGACCATCGCATTGCTTCTTTGCCTGTGCCTGTTTGCGTGCCTGTTCACCGGCTGCGCCAACACGTCCACCACTGAGCAACAGACCACCGAAACCACCACGACCGAAACCACCACGACCGAGACCGCTGCCGAAGCCACGACCGAATCCGGCAACAAGGTCCTCAAGATCGGTATCTTCGAGCCCCTGACCGGCGACAACGGCGCAGGCGGCAAGCAGGAGACCCTTGGCCCGCAGTACGGCAACTACGTCCAGCCGACCATCGAGATCGGCGGCGAGACCTACGACATCCAGCTCGAGATCGTTGATAACCGCACCACCGCCGAAAACGGCCCGTCGGCTGCTTCCGAGCTCGTCAACCGCGGCGTGTCCATCGTCCTCGGCTCCTATGGCTCCGGCGTCTCCATGGCCGGCGGCAAGGTCTTCGAAGAGGCCGGCATCCCCGCCATCGGCATCGGCTGCACCAACCCGCAGGTCACCTCTGACTGCTCGGTGTACTTCCGTGTCTGCTTCCTCGATCCGTTCCAGGGCACCGTTCATGCGAACTATGCCTATAAGGAAATGGGCGCAACGAAGGCCTACACGCTGGCCATGCTCGGCTCTGACTACGAT
>CAKUJL010000157.1 GCA_934661715.1 uncultured Oscillospiraceae bacterium
GCGTGTCTAAAATGTAGCCCAGCACCGACGGAGCAAGGCCCGTGGTGTAGGAGTTGATGATCACAAAAAGCGGGTCGTCACTTAAGACCTTGCTCACGAGCTCGACGAACGGATAGAGGTTTTCTTCCAGCTTCCAGACCTCGCCCGAAGGGCCGCGCCCGTAGCTCGGCGGGTCCATGATGATGGCGTCGTAGCGTCTTCCGCGCCGGATCTCCCGCTCGACAAATTTGCCGCAGTCGTCGACGATCCAGCGGATGGGCTTATTTTCTAACCCAGACGAACGCGCGTTCTCCTTGGCCCAGGCGACCATGCCCTTCGCCGCGTCCACATGGCAGACGCTTGCTCCTGCCGCCGCGCACGCGATCGTTGCGCCGCCGGTGTAGGCGAAGAGATTCAGAACGCTGATGGGACGGCCTGCGTTACGGATTTTTTCCATCGCGAAGTCCCAGTTTGCCGCCTGCTCGGGGAAAACGCCGGTGTGCTTGAAGTTCATGGGCTTGACGTTGAACGTCAGCTCCTTATAGCGCACCTGCCACTGCTCGGGAAGGCGCAGGTTTGCCCATTTGCCGCCGCCGGTGTTGGAGCGGCTGTATTTTGCGTCGTATTTCCGCCACAGGGGATGATTTTTTGGTGTCGACCAGATGACCTGCGGGTCGGGCCGGACGAGGATATATTTTCCCCACCGCTCGAGCTTTTCCCCCGCGGATGTGTCGATCACTTCATAGTCCTTCCATTCGTCTGAAAGCCACATACTGTTCTCCTGCTCTATTCGTTATCGCCGGTCTGCGCGTTCGAGCCGTTCAGCAAATTCTGAATGACGCTCGAAATCCGGCTGCCGCTTTGTTCTTCTTCGTCTTCTTCCGGCGCTTCAGGCTCGGGAAGATCGTCTCTGGTGTGGATATAGCACTCGACGTTGATCGCGTCCACGTCCGGGCTCAGGGCCGGGTAATAGCCGTTCGGCACGGAGTCATTGGGGACGGCATAGGCCTGATCCTGCACGGTGATGCCCCGCACAGGGAAGGCACGCGAAACGTCGAGAAGTCCCACGGTCTTTGTGGTGTTGCCTTCGACCTGCTTGCAGTATTCATTGACCACGTGGCCGGATGCGCCGCAGATCTCGACCTCCTTATGGACATCGCAGTTGCCGGTCGGCACATCGTAGAGGCTGAGCTCCACGGTGACGGCCCGGTTTCCTCTCGGGTCTTCGCGGCACGCGTCCGTCACGAGAAGGCCGCTGTCGCGGCAGACCGTACACTCGACGACGTTCGTCAGGCGGTTGAATTCCTTATTTGCAAGGCCGTCGTGGACCTGCTCCATGACCTTCTGCCACAAAACGATCGCGGGGTTTGTCGACGAATCGGTCAGCACGACCTCCTCGGGGTCGTCATAGCCGCACCAGACGACGCCGGTGTAGTACGGCGTATAGCCCGCGAACCAGCGGTCGAAATCGCTCGTGGTGGTGCCGGTCTTTCCGGCGACGGTCATGTTGTCGATCTGCGCCGCCGTGCCGGTGCCGCTTAAGACGGTGTTTTCCAGCATGTCGGTGATATACCACGCGGTCATGTCCTTCATCGCCACGTGAGACGCCTGCGTGTTATCCAGCACGACCTTGCCGTCGGCGTCGACGACCTTCGTATACGTTCTTGCCTCGCGCCAGACGCCTTCGTTGGCAAAGGCCGCATACGCCTGCGCCATTGCCTTGACCGTGACGCCCTTGGTAAGCCCGCCCATGGCCAAAGGCGCAAGGTCCACATCGGAGAACGTGTCTCCCGCGGCGTTTACATAGGACGAAACGAGCGTCGAAAGGCCCATTTTGTCCTTCGCGAAGTCAAAGCAGTATTCCGGCGTCATCTGCGCGACCAGCTTGACGGGGATGGTGTTGATGGACAGGCTCACCGCCTCGGAAATGCTCATGAGGCCGCGATACACCGAGTCGGAGTTTTTCGGCCAGTGCTTCGAGTCGGTAAACGAGTACGGCGTATCGTCCATGACCGTTGCGGGCGTGACGATGCCGAGCTCCAGCGCGGGCGCGTAGACGGAGACGGGCTTGATGGTCGAGCCCGGGGAAAGGAAGCTTTGCGTCGCGCGGTTCAAAATCAGGCTTCCCTGCTTCTGCCCCACGCCGCCGGCCACGGCTACAACGTCTCCTGTTTTGTTGTCGATGACGACGATGCCGGATTGCAGCTGCTGCGAGCTTGCGGTCTTGGGGATGTTGTCGAGATTCTGATAGACATCCTCCACCGCCGCCTGCACGTCGGGGTTGAGCGTCGAATAAATTTTGTAGCCGCCGGTCATGAGCATCTTGCGCACGATCGTGGTCTCGTAGCCGGTCTTTTCGCCGAGGTCGCGCACGACGTCGTTGATGACCTGATCTTCAAAGTAGGAATAGTAGTCCTCATCGCCGGAGGCCTCGCCGCTTGCGTTGTGGAAGACGAGCTCCTCCGCGACCGCCTTGTCGTGCTGCTCCTGCGTGATATATTTCTGCTCGAGCATCTGGTCCAGAATGACGACCTGCCGCTCCTTGTTCTTGTCCGCGTTGATATACGGGTCATAGATGGAGGGGTTATTCGTGATGCCGATGAGCGCGGCGCACTCGGCCAGGTCCAGCTCGCTCACGCTCTTGCCGAAATAGACCTGCGACGCGGACTCCACGCCCTCGCAGTTTTCGCCCAGCGCGATGACGTTCAGGTACAGCTCCATGATCTGCTTTTTCGTGTAGCGCTTTTCCAGCTCCAGTGCGCTGAAAATTTCGACGAGCTTTCTTCTCACCGTCACCTCATCGCGGCCGGTGATGTTTTTGACGAGCTGCTGCGTAATGGTCGAGCCGCCGGCCTGACCCTGCCCCAGGAACATTTTGACGCAGGCCTTCATCGTCGTGACCCAGTCGACGCCCTGATGGTCCTCAAAACGCTTGTCCTCGATGGCGATGCAGGCGTGGATGAGGTTTTTGGGGATGTCCTCATACTGCACCCACGTGCGGTTCGCGCCGCCGTAGAGCTTGCGCAGCACGACGTCCTGTCCCGTCTTCGGGTCTTCATAGTAAATGACCGAGGTCTGGTCCAGCGTGAAGCCGTCGATGGAGTCGACCTGTGAGGCCAGATCATTTTTGACGTAAAGGGCAAACAGGCACGCAAAAATCAGCGTTGTCAGAAACAGCACCAGAAAAACAGTGCCGAGCGTCCGGCCGACGCCGCGCAGGATCTTCTTGCCCGCGGAGGGGGTATTGTTGTTTTGAGCTCGCATGATCTTCCTCCATCTATAAGACGCGCCTTTTTTCGCTGTTTTCAGGCGCATTTTTCCAATATAATTTTCATCGGTACATTATATCATATCTGTCAATTAGTTTGGAAACAAAATATGAATATATCCGCGTTTTCTTTGGATACCGATCGAAGCAAGCGGACACGCTAACGAAAAAAGGAGGCATTGGCTTGAAACGAATTTCTTTTTGCAGCTTGGTTTTCCTTGCGCTCTTTTTTCTGCTGACGGTAAAAGACGGGCGCGTGTGCTGGCGCGAAACGGGAAAGGACGCGTATGTGGACGCCGGAAAAAGCGTAAGCGCCCTCCCCTTTCCGCGCGACCGCGATCTTTTGTCGCAGGGCCTCGTCCTTCCGAACCGGAGCGCTCTGACGCGTGCTTTGGAAGACTTCTGCTCATAACGGCGTACCCGGCAAAAAACGGGGTGCATCTGAATGCCGGCGATGCGGTCAGCGGCGAGGAATTTTCGTGCTGCGCAAGCTATTTTTCCTCAGGAATACTCTGTGTATTTCAAGGGAAAATGGCGCGGCGCAGCGCGGAAAGGCCCGGCGCTGGACGTGTCGGCGGATTTCAGTTGCGCCCCCAAACAAAATTCCTCTTGATTTTACTTCCAACTGCGGGTAAAATATAGGCAAGAACAATGAATGCGGAGGACGCAGTTTATGAGCGAAGAATACGGCAGCGATTTTATCTCCATCACCGACGAGGACGGCAAGGAATACGAGCTGGAGGTTCTGGCGGAGCTGGAGTATGAAGGCAGCAAATATCTGGCCCTTGTTCCCGCCGACGACGACGGCAGCGAGGAAGATCTCGAGGTCAGCATCCTGAAGGCCGTCGAGGAAAACGGCGAAGAAATTCTCGTCACCATTGACGATGACGACGAACTCGAGGCGGTCTACAACGCCCTGATGG
>CAKUJL010000158.1 GCA_934661715.1 uncultured Oscillospiraceae bacterium
GTCCAGGTCGCCCGGCTCCCCAAAGACGCCAAGGTCGAGATCGAGGTTATTGCGAATATCTGAGCAGACGAAGCGCATTCCTTATTCCGGACATAAAAAAGAACCTCCCCGAGGGGAGGTTCTTTTTTACCTTATATCTCAGTAGTTGCCGAACTCGACGGCGAAGCGGTGCAGGATGGCTGCTACCTGGGCTCTGGTGGCGAGGCCCTTCGGGTCGATGCGCGTGTAGGAAACGCCGTTAATGAGGCCGTGGTAATTGGCCCATGCCATGGCGTCTCTTGCCCATGTGCCGATCTGATAGTAGTCGTCGTACTTGGTGAGGTTGGAAGCGCCTCTGGTGGAGAGGTTCATGTACTCGGCATAGCGGTACAGGATGGCTGCCAGCTGCTCACGGGTGACGTAGTCGTTGGGCTTGAAGGTCTTGGCGTCAAAGCCGTTGACCACGCCCGCCTCGACGGCCCAGGAGACCGCCTTGTCATAGTACGCGGCAGAGGAAACGTCGGAGAACTTGTTGGACTTCGTCGCTCTGGGTTCGCCGGTCAGTCGCCACAGGATGGTGACGATCTGGGCGCGCGTGGTGTTCTGGTTGGCGCCGAACTCGACCGCGGACAGGCCGTCCATGTAGCCGTTGATGTAGGCGTACAGAACATCGTCATAGTACCAGACATTGCCGTCGACATCGTAGAACGGAAGATCGGTGTAAGCGGTCTTGGACAGACGGTCGCAGTACTTGCAGACATACGGATAGCTGTCTTTCGTTTTGCGGTCGGTGTTCTTGATCCAGGTGTGGTATTCCTTCACGGAGTAGTCGCACTTCTTGCAGGTCTTCCAGTGATAGGTCGCGTTGATATCTTCGTAGGTGTATTCCTTGTGAGACGAAGAATGGTTGTAGCTGTAGTCAGACGTCCAGTCGCAGTACTTGCACTTGTCGTAGCGGTAGCCGTACTGGTCGTAGGCGTAGATGTACGTGTGCTTTTCCTTGTCGGTCTTATCGCCGCAGCGGGAGCACTCTTTCCAGTGATAGGTGTCGTTGAACTTCTTGACCCAGTTGTGGGTATGGGAATCGCTAGAATCTCTAACGAACGCAACGTACAGTTTCGAGCCCGACTCTTTCAGCTGGTTAAACTTGATCTTGATAGTTTCCGATCTGCCATTGCTGTAATTCGTTCTGCCGTTGTCGAGACTCCATTCGACATGATAGTCTTCTCTAGCGTAAGCTTCAAATTTAATAGACTCATCTTCCGCCAGATCATACGAAGCTTTCTTCTCGATTACAATGTCACCATGTGTAAGCTCACCACGGCCGCTGACAGATACATCCAGCGTTCTTTTCTCCAGCTCGCCGTCTCCGCTCTTGTTAAAAGTAACAGTCAGTGTATGCGTAACGCCAGTAAGGCTCGGAGTAAGTGTATAGCTCTTGCCGGAAACAGCATCTGCGTCGTCCAGCTTCCAGGAAACAGTATATTCTTCATCTGCACTGGTGCTGAAAACAGCACGGCCATTCGTCAGTTTATCTTTCGAAACTGCTACAGTATCGCCATTCTTAACAAACTCGCCGTCAAACAGAACCAGCGCATTTTGCACATTCGCAGTGTTGACGATCGTGGCGGTCACCTTCACACTATCTTCCGGCACGGGGTCGGGAGTGGGCTCGGGTGTGGGAGCGGGATCAGGATTCGGCTTCGGGTCGTCCTTTAAAGTGAACTTCACAACGATCTTCTCGATTGAAGAACCGAAAGCGTTCAGACCAACCTGCGCGCCGGAACCATATTCGATCTCTGCGCCGCTCTCGTTGACAAAGAACCACGTGGCCACATATCCCTTATTCGGAACAGCTTTCAGCACAGCGTTTTTCTTCAGAACCCGAGTGCTTGTGCCCGTATATTCTGTATTCTCAACCATTACTTTACCGTTATCGCCGACAGCCAGCGTAATTCTGCGCTCATCATCGGCGATTTGTACATCATCGTCAGCAAACGCCATGACGGTGAACATACTCACCAGCATAGCCAGCATCAGCACGATGCTTAAGAATCTTTTACTTGTTTTCATGATTCAGTTTTCCTCCTACTAAATTCATGTTGAGGGTAGAAACCCCTTTTTCTAGAGTTAGTTTAGCATCCTTTTCCGGAAAGAGCAATTACAAACAGGTTACAAATCCTTAATTTTGCCTTAAATACTTGCGTTGTTATGGAAACTTAACGCCGTTTCGCCCGTCTTCGCCCCCGCGCACACGCGCCCTCGCGATTTCCCCTTGACGAGATTACCGCTTCGTGGTATTATAATGAGGCTGTCCGCCGGTGTGGTGGAATGGCAGACACAAGGGACTTAAAATCCCTCGGCGTAACAACCGTGCGGGTTCGAGCCCCGCCACCGGCACCAAAATCGGCAATCTTCGTCAGAAGGTTGCCGATTTTACTTATTACTTCTTCACTATTCACTATTCACTAAAAACCGGGGCCGATTTTGGAAAGTAATAAGTAATAGTGAAGAGTGAATAGGTTGATGTGCCGCTGCGCGGCGATTGAAATTACGGGATTTTTGGTGAAGTAATATGTAATAGTGAAGCGTGAAAAAGTATTGAAAATTACGGGGATTGACTTTTTGCGGGCTTGTGGGTATACTGTAGTTCGATTTGGGTTCTGGCCCAATATATAGCGATTCAAAGGAAGAATTCTTATGTCTCGTATCAGTCCGAACTGCGAAAACGCAGAAGACGATGTTCAGATCTACACACCGAAAAACGCGGCGCAGTCCCCTGCCCCGAAAACCGTAAAAAACCGCGTGATCGCGGGCGCTTTGTGCGCGGCCGTGCTGGCGGGCGGCGGGCTTTCGCTCTGGAAGCTCTCGCGGGCGCACACGCCGGAGAAGACCGCCGAAGCGTTTCGTTCCGCGCTGGCCGCAAACGACGCAGAAGCCCTTCGGCGCGTAGCCGATTTCCCGCTAGAGGCCGACGTATCCGCCGATGCGCTCGAGCCGATGTTCACCCTTTACCGCCAGAGCGCGGCCTTCCGGCAGCAGGCGGCAAACTTGGCAAGCGCAGATGCCCCGAGCCTGCACCTGGAAAAGCGCCGCGGCTTCCCGTTTGCAAGCTACCGCGTCCTCGTTGACACCTGTAGCCTTGACGTCACAACGAACGTTTCGGGCGCAAGCGTCACCGCAGGAGATGTTTCCGCGGAAACGCAGCCGCTGGACGAAAGCGCCGGAACGCTCACGCCGTCTGCCGCGGAATTTGACGCGCTTCTGCCCGGCGTTTACGACGTTTCGGTCGATTACACGTCGCCGCTGGGCGAAAGCTTCGAAAAGTCCACGACTGTAAACCTCATGCAGCCGCAGTCCGTGAACCTCGATCTCGACTACACGAGCCTGTATGTATGGAACAGCTCGAGCATCCCGGTCGACCTGTCCGTCGACGGCAGCTACTATGGCTCTCTGGACGCGGGCGGCTCGGTCGAAATTGCTCCGCTTCTGGATGAGAGCGTCGTGACCGCCTCGTGCAAGACCGACGCGGGCGAAGTTCTGACCGACAGCGTCACGGCCGCAAGCCGCTCGTTTGAAGTCCTCTTCAGCCTCGGCCACGTGGACGTTTACAACGACTACGACGCGGATATGCGGGTAACGCTCAACGGCGCGGACTACTGCGTCATCCCCGAAAAGACACTTCAGACCATCAGCGGCATTTCCCTTGGCAGCACGCTCACGTTTACACTTGCAGACTCCGACGTTTTCAGCCCGTATGATTACCAGCTCGTCTACGATTTCGATTCCATCTGCCCGATTTTATCCTTAAGCGACGAAAGCCGCCTCGCCGTCTCCGCGGTCTTGCAGGACGCCCTGTCCAGCGCACCGCTCACAGGCGAAAACGACGGGCTTCTTTCCAGCCTCGATCATCTGCTCATTGAAAACGGCTGGTCGAGAAGCGAAATCGTCGTCTCCGACGTCACCGTCGACGCGGTCTACGCCATGGAGTCCGAGAAGGATGGCACATACCTGAGCCTCAGCGGCAGCTACGCCTGCACCAACATCACCCTCCCCGACGCCCACGTTTCCGACGAAACCGAAGAAACCGACGCGTCCCCCGTCGAAAATCCCCAGTACCAGAATTTCTACGCCACCGTCCTCTACGACGGCGAAAA
>CAKUJL010000159.1 GCA_934661715.1 uncultured Oscillospiraceae bacterium
GTTCAGCGCCATCGACGTTTTGCCCATGCCGGGACGGGCCGCGATGAGAAGAAGGTCGGTTTTATTAAGACCGTTGATCTTGCGGTCCAGGTCGTGAAGGCCGGTGGAAAGGCCCGGAATTTCGCTTCCGGACTCAGCCAGCTCCTCTAACCGGTCATAGACGTTGATCAAGACCTTTCCGATGTGCTGTAAGCTGTCGCCGGAGTTTTCCTTCCGCAGGCCGTAGACCTTCTTTTCGGCGGCCTCCAGCATTTCCTGCGCCGTGCCGACGCCCTCCTGCACCATTGCGGTGATCTCATCCGCCGCCGTGCCGAGATTGCGCATGAGCGCCTTATCGTGGACGATCGCGCAGTACTGCTTAACGTTTGCGGCCGTGGGCGTGATTTGCAGCAGCTGGGAAATGTAGTCGTAGGTGTGCGCCTCGTCATAAACGCCGCGCTCTTTCATCTTGTCGAGCACGGTGACGGGGTCTATGTGCTGCGAGAAGTTGAACATCGTATAGATGGTCTCAAAGATGTCGCGGTTCTGCTGCAGGTAGAATTCGTCCGGCTGCAAAAGGGCAATGACGTCCGGCACGCAGCGCTCGTCGATGAGCATCGAGCCGAGCACCGACTGCTCCGCCTCCAGCGACTGCGGCACCTGCTTTGTAAAAAGCTCGTCCATCGGCATTTGATGTTCACCTCCTCGAAAAAGTTTACATAACAGGAATTAAAGCTCTTTGACCTCTACCTTGAGATCTGCCGTGATTTCGTAGCCGAGCTTGCACTTGGCGGTGTAGACGCCGGTGGTCTTGATGGGGTCTACAATAATCTTGCGCTTGTCGATCGCGATCTTCTCCTGCTTTTCCAGAGCCTCCGCGATTTCCGCGTTCGTGACCGAGCCGAAGAGCTTTCCGGCGCCGCCGCCCTTGGCCATGACAACGACGGTCATATCCTTGAGCTTCTTGGAAATCTCCAAGGCCTCCGCGCGTTCCTTGGCCTGCCGCTCCTGCGTGGCCTTGTCGTTCATGCGCATGGTATTGACATTGTCAGCCGTCGCCTCCTGCGCAAGCTTCTTGGGAAGCAGGAAGTTTCTTGCGTATCCGTCGGATACCTCGATCATCTGGCCGCGCTTTCCCTTGCCGCGGACGTCCTGCGTTAAAATAACCTTCATAGAGAAAATCTCCTTTCTGATTTACGCTGTCTAAGATTCATAGAACTGGTCAATGGAAGCGACCAGATCGCTCAGCACCTCGCGCACGGATTTATCCCTGATCTGTGCGCCGGCAGTTGCCGCGTTGCCGCCGCCGCCGAGCTTTTCGAGCACCACCTGCACGTTGCAAGAGCCGATGGACCGCGCGGACATATACACCACGCCGTTTTCGGGGTAGAGGACGAAGGACGTCATGATGCCGGAAATGTTCAGAAGCTCGTCTGCCGCCTGCGCGGCAATGGTGCGCGGGACGGTGTGTTCGACCGCCGCGATGGCAATTTCGTTGCGGTAGAGCCGCGCGGCCTGAATGATCTGGTAGCGGATGATGGTGGCGTCCAGATCGTTCTGGAACAGCTTCATCACGTCCACCGTATCCGCGCCCACGCGCCGCAAAAATGCCGCGGCCTCAAAGGTGCGAGAGCCCGTGCGCACGGAAAATTTCTTCGTGTCCAGCACGATACCGGCAAGCAGAGACTGCGCCTCGATGGGGCGGATGTCCTTCTGGTCGACCGCGTACTGCAAAAGCTCGGTGACAAGCTCCGACGCGGAGGAGGCAAAGGGCTCGTGCAGGTTCAAAACGACCTGTTCAATGTAATCCGCGGCTCTTCTGTGGTGGTCGATGACGGCGACACGCGGAATGGACTCGAGAAGCGCCTGCGACTCGACCTGATCGGGCCGGTTGGTGTCGACGACGATGAGAAGACTCTTTGCGTCGGCGGATAAAAGCGCGTCCTCCGCCGTCACGAAAACGCCGGAGAAATCGGGGCTCGCCTTTAATTCTGCTATGAGGCTCTGCGAGGCGTTCTTTTCCAGATCAATGACGATCTGCGCCGTTTTTCCGCGCTTGCGGCAAAGACAGCTCACGCCCACCGCCGCGCCGACCGCGTCGAGGTCCGCCATCTTGTGGCCCATGACGAAGACCTTGCTCGACTGGGAAATGAGCTCGGAAAGAGAGCCTGCGACGACGCGCGATTTGACTCTCGTGCGGCGCTCGGTCTCCTTGGTCCGGCCGCCGTAGAAGGTGAAATTGTACCGGTCTTTGATGACGGCCTGATCGCCGCCGCGCGAAAGGGCCATTTCGATCGACAGATTCGCGTAGGAATAGTTTTCCTCGTAGGACATGCCGTCCTTGCCGATGCCAAGAGAGATCGTCGCGCCCACGCCCGCGGGATTTGTCACGGCGCGGATGGCCTCCAGAATCGAGAACTTGCCCTCCTGCAATTTCGATAGATCCTTGCTCTCAAATAACAGCAGGTAGCGGTTGCGCTCGATTTTACGGCACAGCGCGTGAAGGCCGGAGACCCAGCCGGAGACGGCTTCGTTGATCTGCGCGTCGAGCTTCGAGATCGTCGAATCCGGGAGGTTGCTCATCAGCTCATCGTAATTATCGATTAAGATGATGGCCGTGATGGGCCTTGTGCGCAGAAATTCGTCGCGGACATTGAACATTTCCGTCATGTCGGCGAAGAAGATGGTCGCCAGCCGCACGGTCGTCGCGTCGTCTTCGGAGCGGACGTAGTTTCCGTAGATGCGGTAGCGCCGCGTGCCGATCAGCTGATCGCCCGGAAGCTCGTTGCGGCCCTCTCGAAGCCAGCCGGTCGTAAAGCCGGGGACGACGGAGTCCAGCGTCTGGTACCGGCAGCCGTCCGAAAGACCGGTGATCGCGTAAAAGCTCTCGCTGCCCCAGATGATCTCGCCCTCCGGAAGCCGGATGACCGCCATCGGGAACGGAGACCCCGCGTGCACGGAAATGCCCTCCGCGTCCGTCGCGCTCTGAACATACTGCATGAGCGCGTTTCTGCGGCGGATGAACAGAAGCCGGCTGATGATGATCGCCAGAATCGTCACCAGCAGCTCCGCCGCCGCAAGATAATACTGGTCAAAAAGCGTGGCTGCCGCCGTAAAGGCCAGCATGAGCAGGATGTACCAGAAAACGCCGGGCTGCAGGAGCTTGGATACAGGCTTATTCATGTGCGCCGCGCCTCCTTAGAAATAGTCCTAGACATTATAGCAAATCTTTCATCCATTTACAAGTTGCGCGGAGGCGAAAAGCGGAAAGTTTCGCGGCCGGTCGGAGGCGGAAAACTGCTTTTCGCGGAATCGACAAAAATTCACGAAAAATTTTGTATACTTTTTGGATGACGTGTGCTATACTACCATGTAGCATGAAAAGTGTGCCCATTTGGAGAACCTTCTCACGCGGCACAAACGGAATCTTGATTTATTGCAAACGCGTCCATTTGCGGCGTCTGGGGCTTGGGACGGCAAAGGCGGCGCGGCAGGGGAGAAATCCTTCGATTTTGCGGCAGAACACCGGCGAGACGGGGCCGGACGCTGCCGGAGAACGGGGCTTTCGGCTCTGCGTTTCCAATCTCATGTAGCTTCGCCCATCGTTCGGGCACAGGCACAGGGAAACCTGCGCCGGTTTTTCCGTGCAAAAATGCACAGCACGATTCGTATTTTGCCCGCAGTCCGGCGGGCCCGTTTTTGAATTTTGAAAAGAGGTATATATCATTTGGCAGAAAAATTAAAGATCATTCCCCTCGGGGGACTCAATGAGATCGGCAAGAATATGACCGTCGTGGAATACGGCAAGGACATCATCATCGTCGACTGCGGCCTCGGCTTTCCGGAGGACGACATGTACGGCGTCGACCTTGTCATCGCGGACATGACGTATCTGGTCAAAAATCAGGAAAAGATCCGCGGCATGTTCTTAACGCACGGCCACGAAGACCACATCGGCGGCATTCCGTATGCCATGCAGCAGATCAACTGCCCCATCCACGGCACGCGTCTGACGGCAGGGCTTGTCAAGCTCAAGCTTGAAGAGCACCATCTCGAGCGCAAGGTCAAGCTCTTTACGCACGAGGCGGGCGAGGTCGTGAAGGCCGGGTGCTTCCA
>CAKUJL010000160.1 GCA_934661715.1 uncultured Oscillospiraceae bacterium
GTCTTCAAGGAAATGTACTAAGACTTCAAGGTCTGAAACTAAATTTCAAACCCGGCGCGGTTTTTGGGAGGGGAGCGGCAGCTCCCCTCCGGAAAGCCGTTTTCCGGACGTCCGATGGGTGTTTCCACAATAGAAATGGAGACAGCCATCGGATGTCCGAAAGAAGAAAGAAAGGAAAGAAAGCTCATGAGTTTGTTTGTCTCCCAGCTGTTTAACGGTTTGCAGACAGGTTCTGTGTACGCCCTGGTCGCGCTCGGCTACAGCATGGTCTACGGCATTATCCTGCTTCTGAACTTTGCGCACGGCGATATCATTATGGTCGGCGCGTACACCGCGTTCTACGCCATGACCGCGTTCCATCTGCATCCCATCTTCTCCGTCGTTCTGGCGGTCATCACGAGTACGCTTCTTGGCGTCGTCATTGAAAAGGTCGCGTATACGCCCCTTCGTTCGGCGCCTCGTCTGTCGCTTCTCATCACGGCCATCGGTATTTCGTTCCTGCTCGAAAACGGCGCCCAGCTTCTGTTCGGCGCGGACACCAAGAGCATGGACACCCTCGTTCCCGGCAACGTTTCCTTTGGCCCCGTCACGGTCAGCTACACCGCGATTCTGACCATCATCGTGGCTGTCATCGCGATGGTCGCTTTGACGCTTCTTGTCCAGAAGACGAAGCTCGGCAAGGCCATGCGCGCGGTCTCCGAGGATATGGGCGCGGCCCAGCTGATGGGCATCAGCCTCAATAAGACGATCTCCTTTACCTTCGCAGTCGGTTCGGCGCTGGCCGGTATCGGCTCGGTTCTGTATCTGTGCGCGTATTCGCAGGCGTCTCCCACGATGGGCTCGATGCTGGGTCTGAAGGCGTTCGTCGCAGCCGTTCTCGGCGGCATCGGCTCGATCCCGGGCGCAATGCTCGGCGGGTTCTGCATTGGTCTTCTCGAAGCGCTCGTTGCGGCGGTTGGCCTTTCCGTCTGGAAGGACGCCGTTGTGTTTGCTATCCTGATCGTCGTGCTGCTCGTCAAGCCCTCGGGCATTCTGGGCCACACGGTGACAGAAAAGGTCTGATGGGGGAGGTATGGCTATGAAAACCAGAACGAAGATCCGCATCTCCATGCCCGTCCGGTACCTTATTAACCTCGCGCTTGTCGTCGGGTTTTACTTCCTGCTGACGGGCCTCATCGCAAACGGCGTCATCACGAACTACTGGACCGGCATTTTGCTGACGGTCGGCATCAACATCATCCTCGCGGTTTCTCTGAACATCGCCACCGGCTACCTCGGCCAGCTGCCGCTGGGTCACGCGGGCTTTATGGCGGTCGGCGCATACGCGGGCGGCATTTTCATGAAGGCAACGCCTGCGGCCGCACTGTTAAAAGAGGGCAACACCGCCGCGCTCGTCCCGTACATCATCGCGGCCATCGCTATCAGCGCGGTCGTCGCCGGTATCTTCGGCATCATCATCGGCATTCCGGCCCTTCGCCTGCGCGGCGATTATCTGGCCATCATCACGCTGGGCTTCGGCGAAATTATCCGCGTGGTGCTGACGAATATCGACTCCGTGCTCGGCTTTGACTTCACCTACGGCGCGGCGGGACTCAAGCGCATCCCGAAGTTCTCTTCCGTGACACTCGTATTTGTATGCGTGGTGCTCTCGTGCTTCTTCATCCACACGATGATGAAATCCAAGCACGGCAGAGCGATCCTTTCCATCCGCGACAACGAGATCGCGTCCGAGAGCGTCGGCGTCAACACGACGTATTATAAGACGATGGCGTTCGTGTTCTCGGCCATGCTTGCCGGTATCGCGGGCTGCCTGTACGCGGGCTACCTCGGCTCTTTGTATCCCTCGACGTTCAAGTTCATGAAGTCGATCGAGATCCTCGTCATCGTCGTTCTCGGCGGCATGGGCTCGATGCTGGGCTCGATCGTCTCGGCAACCGTCCTGACGGTGCTTCCGGAGCTTCTTCGCTCGGTTGCGGACTACCGCATGGTCGCGTATTCTCTCGCGCTCGTCATGATGATGATCTTCCGTCCGAAGGGCCTGTTCGGCAGCTATGATTTCTCGATGTCCCGCATTCTGGAGAAGGCGCTGAATTTCGTCTTCCGGCCCGAGCTGAGCAGAAGAAAGGAGGAACAGAGCAATGAGCAGAACTGAAAGGCCCAAGACAAAGCTGGTTCCGGTTCCCGCGACAAACATCATCCCGGAACGTGACATTGCGCTGCCTCCGATCCTTGAGGCGCGGCACCTCGGCATTGATTTTGGCGGTCTGAGCGCCGTCAGCGACTTCAACTTCGCCATCGGCCGAACCGAAATTGCCGGTCTGATCGGCCCGAACGGCGCGGGCAAAACGACGGTCTTCAACTTACTTACCAAGGTCTATCAGCCGACGCGCGGCACCATCCTTCTTGACGGCATGGACACGGCAGGGAAGACCACCATTCAGGTCAACCAGATGGGCATCGCCCGTACCTTCCAGAATATCCGCCTGTTCCGGGACCTGACGGTTCTTGACAACGTCCTCATCGGTCTTCACAACGAAACGAAATACTCCCTCGGCACGGCGTTTTTCCGTCTGCCGGATTACTGGCGCAAAGAACGCATCGCAAAGGAGCGTGCGCTGGAGCTTCTGAGCATTTTTGACATGCAGGACATGGCCGACCACAAGGCGGGCTCTTTACCGTATGGTGCGCAGCGCCGTCTTGAGATCGTCAGAGCTCTTGCTACAAATCCGTGCCTGCTTCTGCTCGACGAACCGGCCGCGGGCATGAACCCCTCGGAGACGAGCGAGCTCATGGACAACATTGTGCGCATCCGCGACATGTTCGGCATCGCGATTTTGCTTATCGAGCACGACATGAACCTCGTCATGGGTATCTGCGAGGGCATCTGCGTGCTGAACTTCGGCAAGATCATCGCAAAGGGCACGCCCGACGACATTCAGGCCAACCCCGCGGTCATCGAGGCGTACCTCGGCAAGAAGAAGGAGGGCCAATAAGATGCTGCTTTCCGTTGAAAATTTACACGTCTACTATGGCGCCATCCACGCGGTCAAGGACGTTTCGCTGCACGTGCAGGAAGGCGAGATCGTCACGCTTATCGGCGCAAACGGCGCAGGCAAGAGCACGGTTCTGAACACCATTTCGGGTTTACTCAAGCCCAGAAGCGGCAAAATTCTGTTCATGGACCACAACGTCACCGGCGTTGCGCCCAACAAGATCGTCCAGACCGGCCTTGTCCAGTGCCCCGAAGGACGGCGCGTGTTCGCCAAGATGACCGTCGAAGAGAACCTCGAGATGGGCGCGTATACCCGTCCGAACGCGAAATTTGACGACAATCTCGCGCATGTCTACGAGCTGTTCCCGCGCCTGAAAGAGCGCCGGCAGCAGGTCAGCGGCACGCTCTCCGGCGGCGAGCAGCAGATGCTTGCGATGGGTCGTGCGCTGATGAGCGAGCCCAAGCTTCTTATGCTCGACGAACCGTCGATGGGTCTGGCTCCGTTGCTGGTCGAGCAGATCTTTGAGATCATCAAGAGCCTTCACCAGACGGGCTCGACGATTTTGCTGGTCGAGCAGAACGCGCAGATGGCCCTTCAGATCGCCGACCGCGCCTACGTCCTCGAGTCCGGCCGCATCACGCTCTCCGGCACCGGCGCAGAGCTCATGGCCAGCGAGTCTGTCAAACGAGCCTACCTCGGCGGCTAAAGCCGCTGGCAAAAAGCAGGCTTTTTGCCAAAGGGGATTGCGCCTCGACTACGCGCATAATTGTGCCCCGTTGGGGCACAATTCCACACTTGCGAGGCGATAGGAGTTTTTCCGGTCGGCAGAGCCGCCGGATAAAACAGATTTCCATTTTTTTCGCGCCTGCGGGCGCGAAACTCTGCGAGGCATTTCCTAGACAAAAACCAGGCTGCGATGGGTATTGGCAGTCTGGTTTTTCTTTATTTTTCCTTTTTTTCACCGTCCAGAGACAAGTGGGAGAGGGGATTGGCCTCGGCGGCGATTTTCAGCTCGGTGCTTTCGATGTGCGTGTAGATCTGCGTGGTGTTGAGATTTTCGTGGCCGAGAACCTCCTGAAGCGTTTTCAGATCGACGCCGT
>CAKUJL010000161.1 GCA_934661715.1 uncultured Oscillospiraceae bacterium
TTCCGCGCGTTCTTTCTCCTGTCGAGCGCAACGGAAACCACAATGATCACGCCCTTAATGACGTTGGTCATATTGTCGTCGACCTTCATCATGACAAGGCCGTTGTTGATGACGCCGAGGATCAGAATGCCGCACAGCACGCCGGAGATCCGGCACACGCCGCCAGCGTGTGAAGTGCCGCCGATGGTCGCGGCCGCGATCGCGTCAAACTCGTAGTTCAGGCCCGTGCTCGACGGGTCGACCGAGCCCGCACGGCCCGCTAATAAGATGCCGCCGATCGCCGCGCAGAGCGAGCACCAGATATGCACCTTCAAAATGACCCATTCAACGTTGATGCCGGCCACACGCGCCGCCTGATCGTTGCCGCCCACGGCGAAGACATTTTTGCCGAAGCGCGTCTGCGTCAGAAGGATGCCCGCGATTACAAACATCACGATGAAGCAGAGGATGATCACCGGGAAGTTTCCGATGCGGCCGGAGCCGAAGAACCGGAAGCTGTCCGGCAGATTGGAGACCGGACGGTTCGCAAACAGCTTCGCGCCTGCGCGGCAGATGAGCTGCGTGCCGAGCGTCGCAATGAACGCGGGCATTTTGGTGTAGGCAATGAGGCTGCCGTTGATGATACCGATGATCGCGCCGATGCAAAGGCCGATCAGAATCGCCACACCCGTCGGCAGCGGGCCGAAGCCCAGAATGCGCGCGCCGTAATCGGCGGGCTGCACCAGAGCTGCGGTGATTGCGCCGACAAAGGCGACCACAGAGCCTGCGGAAAGGTCGTTGCCTTTGATACAGATGGCAAACATGATGCCGAATGCGAGAATGCCTTTTGTCGCCTCGCCTGTCAGGAGCGTCGTCAGATTGTCAACCGTCAGGAATTTCGGATTTGCGATGCTCATGATGGCAGCCAGGCAAATCAAAACCAGCCAGATGCCGTTTTGGGAAATTGTCTCTTTGCTGATGCCGCTTTTTCTGGCCAAAGCGCTTCCTTTATCACTCATCTCAGATTACTCCTTCGTCTATTTTTTCCGGCGCAGCCTCCTGCACCTCGCCGGTCGCGTAGCGCATGATCACATCCTGCGTGACCTCGTCGCGGTTCAGCGTTGCCGTCATCTCGCCCTCATGCATGACGATGATCCGGTCGGAAACACCGATGACCTCCGCCATCTCCGAGGAAACCATGATGACCGCCTTGCCCTCGCGCACCATTTTGGAGATCAGGTTGTGGATCTCCGCCTTTGCGCCGACGTCAATGCCGCGCGTCGGCTCGTCGACGATCAGAATGTCCGGACCGATCAGCATCCACCGGGCCAAAAGCGCCTTCTGCTGGTTGCCGCCGGACAGGTCGCGGATCTTTGTCCGTTCAGACGGCGTTTTGATGTTGATCTTCTGAATGTATTCCAGTGCATCGCGCTTCATCTGCCTGTGATTCATCGGGAAGCCGTAAGACTTCCAGTTCGCGATCGTGATATTGTCCTCGATGTCCAGAAGGCCGATGATGCCCGTTGCGCGGCGGTCTTCGGTCAGAAGGGCGATGCCGTTGGAGATCGCGTCTGACGGGGACTTGATGGTAAGCTCCCTGCCGTCCTTATAGATCCGGCCTCCCGTTTTCTTTCGGATGCCGAAGATCGCTTCCATCGCTTCGCTGCGTCCGGCGCCGACCAGTCCTGCAAAGCCGAGAATTTCGCCGCGGTGCAGCTCAAACGAGACGTTCTTGACCGCCATGCCCGCGCTCAGAATTTCCACACGGAGGATCACGTCTCCAATCTCACAGGGCGTTTTTGGGAACATGAACTCTCCGTCGCGGAAGATGGTGATCTCGTCGCTGATCCGGAAGATTTCATCCATTTTATGAGAAATATAGATAATCGCCACATTCTGCGATTTGAGGTCGTCGATGATCCGGAACAGATCCTCGGTCTCACTCTGTGTCAGAGCGGATGTCGGCTCGTCCATGATGACGATCTTCGCGTTGTGGGAAACCGCCTTTGCGATCTCCACCATCTGCATTTTCGCGACCGTCAGATCCTTCATTTTTGCCTTCGGGTCCAGCGGAAGGTTCAGACGCTGAAACAGCTCGACGCAGCCGTCGTGCATTTTTTTGTGATCGATAAACGGCCCTTTCATGGGCTCCCGGCCGATCCAGACGTTTTCACAGACCGACCGTTCCAGAACCGGGGACATCTCCTGCGGAATCATGGTGATGCCTGCCTGCATGGCCTGCAGCGTCGTCTTGAAGTCCACCTGTCTGCCTTCAAACAGGATGGTTCCGGAGTTTGCGTGGTAAATGCCCATCAGGCATTTCATCAAGGTAGATTTACCGGCGCCGTTTTCGCCCATGAGCGTGTGCACCGTGCCGGGCCGCACCTTCAGCTGTGCGTTTTTCAAAGCTTTTACGCCCGGAAATGTCTTTACGATATCTTGCATTTCCAGAATGTACTCGTCGTTCAAGAAGTTCCCCCCTCACCAGGTATCTGTATATTTGCCGCACCCCTGTGCGGGTCTCGCGTTTTCCCGTGCCCAGCCGGCATGAAGTCACACCGGCCGGGCTTTTCGGTTTTTCCGGATGATTCTCTGCGCGGCTTACTGGAAATCAGCGACGTTGCTTTCGTAGACGGGAACGAAGGGGATCCAGACCATATTGGCGTTCGTCTCGTCAAGCGTGTATTCCGTATTCTCGTTGATCGCCTTGCCCTCGAGCATATTGACCGCAGCCATGATCGAGCCGATGCCCTGACCGGCCGCGTCCTGGAAGACCGTCATGGCGAGCGTGCCGTTCGTGACGGCCTCTACGCCGTTGACCGTTGCGTCAATGCCCACAACAGGAACGCTCTTGGGGTCGACGCCGCCGGCCTGGAGCGCTTCGATCGCGCCGAGCGCCATATCGTCGTTGTTGGCAATGATGCAGTTATAATCAGCTGTGTTGACCAGCGGCTGGATCTTGGTCAGAGCCTCCGCGCGGTCCCAGTTGGGCGCGAGCTCTGCGACGACGTCGAGTTCAAGACCGGCATCCGTCAGCGCCTGTTTGGCAGACTCGGTGCGCTTGGTGGTGTTTTCCGCGCCGACCGTACCCAGAAGGAAGATGGGCTTGGCGACCGTCTCGCCCGCGTCCTTCAGAACCTGCGCCAGATATTCGCCCTGGAACGTGCCTGCCTGACGCTCATCGGAGCCGACGTAAGCAACGTCGCCGGTGAAGATCGAGGTGTCGGTGGGGGCACGGTTGACAATGACGACCTTCATGTCACCGGCAGCTTCCACGATCTGCGCGATGGTCTCGCTGTCGACCGGAAGAACAACGACCGCGTTATCGCCGGAGTTTCTCGCGGATTCCACGAACTGGATGACCTTGGAGCTGTCGTTGTTGACGTCCTGCATCGTCAGCTTGATGCCGAGCTCGTCACACTTGGCCTGCATGCCGGTGGCCATGGTGGTGTTGAACTCGTTGCGGGTCGGCATGATGAAGGTGATGCTGTAGCTCCCCGCGTTTTCATCAGCGGGAGCATTTGCGGCCGTTTCCGTCGTCTCGGAGGTCTGTGCGGCACAGGCGGTCATGATGCCTGCGAGCATTGCTAGCGCAAGCAGCATTGCGAAGAGTCTTCTTTTCATTTCGTGTTTCTCCTTTACTTCGTTTTTCTTATCTTCCTTGCATTTGTGCACAAATTGATGGACTCGGGTGAAAATGGGCAAGCAGCCACTATTGGTAAAATAGTATCGATTCAGATTTTCCCAGTTCTATTTTCTGTGAAGCCAGTTTTCCAGATATCACGCTTTTTCCCGATTTCTTTTTGTATCTTGACATTTTTGCGTGCCATGTATTAGAATATTTTTGTCGTAATGACCAGTTTTCTCTTTCTTTCTGCATTTAGTTTAGTACGGTTTCACTTTTCCTGCAACTGCAAATTGTTGCGGAAAGTAGTAAAATAGTCCCAAGAATCCTTGTGCATTTTGCACTTTTCCCGCCTGCCCCGTTTTTTCAAATCTTACAAAATCAAACTTTTCCGGCAGAAAACACGGAGGATTTCTCATGATCAATCAGGAAGTCATCATCAATCAGCAATTGCAGGAGACCATCC
>CAKUJL010000162.1 GCA_934661715.1 uncultured Oscillospiraceae bacterium
AGAGTGCCTACGTAACCGTAAGCACTCTCTTTTTTCGTCTGTACAAATTGTCGAGAACCCCAAGGTTTTCAAAAGGGCCGCGGTCCTTTTGTTGGGCTGCGCGAGCCGCGCAGCAACCCCAGCAACTTCTTCCCGGCGGCTCGACACGGCGCTTCTTTGCGCAGCTAAGAAGCGTGGGGTCGAAAAAGGCAGCCTGGTGGCCTCCACCAGAAAAAACGTTTTCATTCCATCTCCAACCGCAGCTGCGCGGCTGACAGCTCTCCGATACTCTCCAGCCTCTGCACGGCCGTTGCGCCGCGCATACAAAGGGCCTTTGCCCCCTCGCTGCCGTCGTCAAAGACGAAGAGGGGACTGTACTCGTGCTGCAAATTGTCAAGGCTCCCGCTCCATGTGCCGCCTTTGCCGTAGCCGGTCTGCGCGACGAGCGTCTTTTCTCCCATCGCGTGAATGAGCCGGTTGCGCGAGAGCGCCCGCTGCGCCGAAAAGCCGAGCTCAAAGCCGCCTTCCGCCGCGTAAAGAACGTGTTCGCGCGAAGGGCAGTTGACAAGCTCCGTGGCCGGGAAAATGACGGCGCTGCCGCCTGCCTGCAAGCACGCCTCCTGCGCGGTGCGGTCGGCTCCCATCGCGTCGCCGGAGCAGAGCGAAAAGCCCTCTTTCGCGGCAAGAGCCCCTGCCTGCGCGGCAAAGTGAGCACCGGGCTGCCGCAGCTGCCGCGAACCGACGAGACTGACACAGCGGCTTTTCAGAAGCGAGATATCGCCCTTGCAGAATAGCGCCGCCGGGCATTTGCCGCCCAGCTGGTCGCGAAGTCTGCGCGGAAAGCGCTCGTCCAGCCGCGTGATGACCGTGATGCCGGCCTTTTCCGCCGCGAGAAGATAGCCGTCCAGCAGCCGTTCGCGCGACAAAAGCGAGACAATGTGCTGCGCTTCAAACTCGGAGTAGCCGAGTCTTCGGATATCCTTTACGGAAACGTCGCGGAAGGGGTCTTCTTCGCCGATGCCTGCGGCGCGTGCCCGTTTGGACAGCTCTCTGGCCTGCGGCAGACTCAGAAAGCCCGACAGCGGGTCTCCGAGCGGGCAGCACAGAAGCAAAAGACCGCGTTCTGTCTGTCTCACCGGAACCTCCGGCGCGGCATCGGCTTTTTCTTCTCCTTCGGCGCTTCTTCTACCAATGTTCCGTCCTCCAGAAACTGCACGGGCTGGATCTGGTAGTGCGAATACTTGGCGATCTCGGAGAGCTTGGCCTGCTCGGGGAAGGTGCCGAGGATGGAGACGGCGATGCCCTTTTTCTTCGCTCTTCCGGTTCTGCCGATTCTGTGAATGTAATATTCGTTTTCCTCGGGGACATCGTAGTTGATGACGCAGTCGACGTCGTCTACGTCAATGCCGCGCGAGGCCACGTCCGTCGCGATGAGCACGGGAAGCTTTCCTTCCTTAAATGTGCGCATCGTTTTTTCGCGCTTTTGCTGCGGAATGTCGCCGTGGATGCAGTCGGCCTGCATGCCGTAGCGTTTCAGATCGTCGCTCAGACGCTGGCACATGACCTTCGTGTTGCAGAAGATGATCGTCCGCTCGAGCCCCAGCGTGCGGATGAGCCGGATGGCCATGTCGACCTTTTCTAAAGGCGGGCAGGTGATCGAGTACTGCGTGATGTCGGGGCGGTTGTCGGTGTCGGCGGGGACGGTGATCTCGACCTCGTCGCGCTGATACATCCACGAGACGGTCATGACCTCCTGCGAGATGGTCGCGGAGAACAGACCGAGATTTTTCCGGTTTTTGACGCGCTCGATGATCTTCGTCACATCGTCAAAAAAGCCCATGTCGAGCATCCGGTCGGCCTCGTCCAGCACGACGGTCTGGATCTTGTCCAGCCGCAGCGTCTTGCGGTTGTAGTGGTCCATCAGACGGCCCGGCGTGGCGACGACGATCTGCGGGTGATTTTTCAGCTGCTTGATCTGCCCTTCGATTTTCGCACCGCCATACACGACGGCCACGCGGATATTTTTGTTGAACGCGGCAAGGCCCTTTAACTCGTCGCAGATCTGGATGGCAAGCTCTCTGGTCGGCGCTAAAATCAGGCCCTGTAAGTCCTCGCTCTCGGGGTCAATGTGCTCGAGCATCGGAATGCCGAAGGCAAAGGTCTTGCCCGTGCCGGTGGGGGCCTTGGCGATGACGTCCTTCCACTGCATGAAAGGCGGGATGGCCTCGGCCTGAATGCGCGTCGGGTAGCCGTAGCCCTTCTGTTCGAGGGCCTGCAATATTTCTGCCGATAAGCCGAGGTCCGCAAAAGTCAGATTCTGTTCCATGTGTGTCTCTTCTTCCTGTACAAATTCGAAATCTTCAAAATTATATCACATATGCGGAAAAAAGCCAAGCCCTGGCCCGGAAAAATCGCGCCTTTCCCGCCGTTTCTTGACTTGCGCCGCGCTTTGCGCTACACTGAAAAAAACGAACGCAAGGGGAGGCCGCTATGGATTTTGCAAAGGAGCTTGTTTTATTTTCGCACATTCTCGAGCAGAAGGGCTTTGTCAACGGACTCGAGGGGAATATTTCCCTTATCGACCGGGAAAAGGGATTGATCTACATCACGCCGTCGCAGCATATGAAGCTGCTTCTGGACGAAGACGGCGTGTGCGTGCTTGACTTAAGCGGCAATCAGCTGGCCGGGAAGTACCCGCGCACGAGCGAGTTTTTCCTCCATCAGGCCATCTATCAAAGCTGCCCGGAGAAAAACGCCGTCATCCACAGCCACTGCCCGTTTCTGACAGCCTACGCGCTTTTGGAGCGGGACTTCGTCCTGCCCGGAAAGACGCCGCTGCACAAGGCCTTCACGCGCCTACCGTGCCTTCCCTACGGCAAAGCGGGCACGCACGAGGTGCATCAGGGCATCGAGCAGGCGCTCAGGGAAAGTCCCGTGTGCTTACTTGGCGGCCACGGCGTCGTAAGCGCAGCCGACACACTGGAAAACGCCACAGGCTATCTGGAGGCCGCAGAGGGCTTCGCGAAAACTTTATATCTGTCAAGACAGATATAAAGTTTTAAGTAAAAAGTAAGAGTGAAGAGTGAATAGGTGTGGTGTCGGCTTCGCCGACGATTCAAATCGTGCCGCAAAGCGGCACACCGCACTTCTTCACTCTTCACTATTACTTATTACTTTGCTTCGCGCGTCGCCGCACTTACATTTCACGTCTGCCCTCCAACGCGCGAAGCAATGTCACTTCGTCCGCGTATTCCAGCTGACTTCCCACGGGGATGCCGTAGGCAAGGCGCGTGACCTTGAGGCCGATGGGGCGCAGAAGGCGCGATAAATACATCGCGGTGGCTTCGCCCTCGGTGTCGGGGTTCGTGGCCATGATGACCTCCTGCACGCTGCCGTCTTTGAGCCGGTTCAAGAGCTCTCGGATGCGGATATCGTCGGGCCCGACGTGGTTCAGGGGCGAAATGACGCCGTGCAGCACGTGGTAGACGCCCGTATACTCTCTGGAGCGCTCCATCGCGATGACGTCTCTGGGCTCTGCCACGACGCAGATGGTCGAATGGTCTCTCGTATCGTCGGCACAGATGGGGCAGAGCTCCTGATCGGTCAGATTCTGACACACGGGACACGTGTGCACCTGCCGCTTGGCGTCCAGAATCGCGTCGGCAAATTCCTGCGCCTGCTCCTGCGGCATGGAAAGGACCTGAAAGGCAAGACGCTGGGCCGTTTTGCTGCCGATGCCGGGAAGACGGGCAAACTGTTCGCTGAGCCGCTCGAGTGCGGCCGGAAATGTTTTCATCCGAACAGACCGCCGAGGTTGAGTCCGCCCGTGAGCTTGCTCATGTTCTGCGCGGAGTCGGCCTCTGCCTTGCGCATGGCTTCATTCACAGCCGCGACGACCATGTCCTGGAGCATTTCCACATCGTCGGGGTCGACCGCTTCGGGATCGATCGTCACGCGCACGAGCTCCCGCTTGCCGCTTACGACCGCGGTGATGACGCCGCCGCCTGCCGTGGCCTCATACTGCTTTTCTTCCATCTCCTGCTGCATCTTCAGAAGATCCTGCTGCATCTTCTGCGCCTGCTTCATCAT
>CAKUJL010000163.1 GCA_934661715.1 uncultured Oscillospiraceae bacterium
CCATGGGAGACATCGCCGTCACCGAGACGATCACCTATGAAGAAAACCTCACCTATTCCCGCCGGGAATATCAGAGCTTCGATAAAAGCCGCATACAGGCCTGCCGCGTCGAGGGCACGAGCCGTCAGGCGGCGCTCTTTACCTTCCAGTACCAGCCCATTGACGCGACCGTGCACTACTATGATAACGACACGCGCAGCTGGGTCTCCGAGCCCCTTTCTCCGGGCGCTTACCGGAAGAATCTGGTTGCGATCGAATTTTCCTCCGGCGCGAGCCTTTTTGCCTATCTTCCGAAAACCTATAACCAGAAGGAAAACGGCGTTCTGGAGCACCTTCCCGATCAAGACGGCTATCTTCTCGTCACGCGCACGGACGCGGGCTGGCAGCTGAAGCTCGTCAGCTGCGAATTGCAGGCCGGGCAGGTCTGCGACGGCTTTGTCATGAGCGCGGCGTGGCCGCTTCTCGACTGGTCGGAAAACCAGAACTGCGCCACCGTCTGGGACGCGTACACCACAAACGGCGTCGCGAAATGGTGCTATGACGGATACTACCGCTTCACGCCGTCAAACTACGTGCCCACGGGCGAAAACTATTATTACCGCTGCGTCGCGTCCTATCTCATCCGCCTCATGGCAGAGCAAATTGGCCTTTCCGACGCCGCGCCGAGCCTGACCGTGTGTATGCTGGACGTCCTGGCGCAGGAGCAGAACGCTTACGGCTTCTGGCCGACGCAGCCGGAAAGCGAGTGGCTGTCGGGCGATTTCCAGATCGCGGACGGCTTTTACGACACGCGCTTTAATACCGACCTCATCGAAATTTTCATCCGCGCCAACAATTCGCTCGGCGGCGGGCTCTATCTGGACACCGTGCGGCGCTATGCCGCGTTCTATAAGGCGCTGGCCGAGGAGAACCACGCCGAGACAGAAAACGGCGGCTGGCTGGTCGCGGACTACTGGCATCCGGAGCTGCACGATCTGACGCACACGTCGCTCAACCACCTGGCCGCGGAATGTCTGGCGCTCTACCATCTGGCGGACCTGTTGGAAGACGAGTCTCTGCGCGAGGCGGCGGACAAGCTGCTGCTGGCCATCGAAGACACGGGTTCTAACTGGGTAAAGCCCGACTGGGATCTATACTACAGCATCCAGCCCGACGGCACATATGGCGGCACGGACTACCCGAGTCTGACGTACAACGATCTATTTAACCTGCAAGCCTATCTCACGGAGAAAAACGGCGAACAGAACCAGACCATTTCCAATCTCATGTACCACAAGCTCTACTGGATGTGGGCCAACAACGTCACCGATTACAAGCGCTAAGCCCCTTGTGCGCAACGAAACAGTCTCTGTAGGGGCGGACGCGGCTTCCGCCCGGCAAAATGCAGATCCGAAACGCGAAAAACTGCGGCGAATTCGTAGTTCCAGAGGGCGGACAGAGTCGTCCGCCCCTACAGAGGGGTGCACGATTTGCCGGGCAGAAAGCCGCGTCGGCCTATCAATCGGGCGGGACGTTTTTATCCTTGTGCTTTTGTGTAAAATCGGTTATAATAGTATGTAATTATCGCTTCTCAACTGACCGCTCCATTTTGGAGCTTTGACTATCTTGGATTTTAGGAGGGTTCTTATGATCCGGCTGAAAACGGAAGAAGGCACCATTGCCGTTGACAATGCGGTCTATACGAATATTGCAGGCTACGCCGCGACGAACTGCTTCGGCGTCAAGGGCATGGCCGTGCGCTCGATGACGGACGGGCTTGTGCATCTTTTGCGCAAGGAGGCCATGGGCAAGGGCGTGCGCGTCACGTTCCAGAGTGACAACTCCATCGCCATCGACCTGCACATCATGGTGGACAAGGGCGTCAATATCCGCGCCATTTCCGCGTCCATCATCAAGGAAGTCCGCTATTTTGTCACAAAGTCCACCGGCACGGAGGTCAGTGCCGTCAACGTCTTTGTTGACTCGATTACCATTGACTAAGCGCTTCTTCGCGCAACCGGAGGTGTATAGACTTTGAGACATACCATGGACGGCGCGGCCTTTTCCCGGATGATTTTGTCCGCAAGCGCCGCAATCGAGCTGAAAAAGCAGAAAATCAACGAGCTGAACGTCTTCCCCGTCCCCGACGGCGACACCGGCACGAATATGAGCATGACCCTCGGCGCGGCGGCGCAGGATCTCAAAAAGAAGAGCCCCGAGTCTCTGACCAAAGCCGCCGACATGACGGCCTCGGCGCTTCTTCGCGGCGCACGCGGAAACTCGGGCGTCATTTTGTCGCTTCTCTTCCGCGGCTTATCGAAGGGCCTCAAGGGAAAGCTGGAGGCCGACGGCAAGGATTTTGCGGACGCTTTGACCGCAGGTGTGGAGGCGGCGTATAAGGCCGTCATGAAGCCCGCAGAGGGCACGATTTTGACCGTCTCGCGCTTGACCGCCGACGCGGCAAGAGATCTGGCCGCCGAAGACGCGAACTTGGAGAGCGTTCTCATGGGCTCTATTGAGACGGCGAAGGCCGCGCTGGAAAATACCGTCAACCAGAACCCGGTTCTTAAAAAAGCCGGCGTTGTGGACGCGGGTGGCATGGGCTTCGTGGTCATCCTCGAGGGGATGCTGTCGAGCCTTCAGGGAAAGGACATCGTCTGCCAGTCGGATTCCGGCGAGACGAAGGAGCAGGCCGACTTCACGGACTTTGCGACCGAGGATATCACCTTTGCCTACGACACGGTTTACATCGTCCGCAAAAAGGACGAGAACGTGAACTTGGAGCCCCTGCGCGTTTTCCTCGACTCCATCGGCGACAGCCTTGTCATCGGCGAGGACGACGAGGCGTTCAAGGTGCACGTGCACACGAACATCCCGTGGGAGGCGCTTTCCGAGTCCCAGAAATATGGCACGCTCGAGCTTGCGAAGATCGAAAACATGCGCATGCAGCATGACGACCTGGCGGAAGGCCGCAAGGCCCGGTCCACGGACGATCTGGACGCCATCGAGCAGGAGCTCGAAGCAGACGAATCCGCAAAGCCCCAGCCCGCCGCACCGGAAAAGCACTTCGGCTTCGTCGCCGTGTGCGCAGGAGAGGGCCTAGCGGGCGTGTTCCGCGATCTCGGGGCCGACGGCATCATCGAGGGCGGACAGACCATGAACCCCTCCACCGAGGATATCCTAAAAGCCGTCGAGCAGACGCCCGCGGAGGTCGTGTTCGTCCTGCCCAACAACAAAAATATCATCATGGCCGCGCAGGCCGCAGCAGAGCTTTCCACGCGCGAGGTCGTCGTCGTTCCCACGAAGACCGTCCCGCAGGGCATCACGGCGATGCTGAGCTTCGACGAGACGCAGGGCGCAAGTGAAAATCTCGAGATCATGACCGAGAGTCTCGCCGCCGTCACGACGATGCAGATTACATACGCCGCGCGGAATTCCGACTTCGACGGCCACGATATCCACGAGGGCGAGTATCTGGCGCTCTACAACGGGGCTCTGCTCGGAAACAGCCCGGATCTTTTCTCGCTTCTCACCGCGATGGCCGAGAAGGCCGCGTCTGAAGGAAAAGAGTTCGTCAACATCTTCTACGGTGCGGACACCGCGCCCGAACAGGCGGAAAACGCCGCCGCAGTCTTCACCAAAGCGATGCCCAACGCCGAGGTAAACGTCCTGTCCGGTGGCCAGCCCATCTACTATTACCTCATCTCCGCCGAATAACATTTTAGCCTCGTCATTTCTTCGAGAAAAAATTCCCGGTGCAGTTTTCACTGCACCGGGAATTCTTTTTAAGACCGGGGGATCTCAATCTATGCAAGCCGCCATACGGACAGGTTCCGTCCGGCGGTTATTGGTGATCAGTTGCCGAAGCCGGGAATCTGGAAATACTCAAACGGGTTCATGTTGCCATAGCCGTAGCTGTAGCCGTTAGAGCCGCTGCCGGACTGGCCCTGCTGGTCCTGAGACTGCTGGTTCTGCTCGTTCTGCGCGGCATTCTCTCGCTCGGTGATCACGTCGTCCGTGGGCCGCTCGTCAAGGGTAACAGATGCTTCAACCTCCGCACCCGCACGGTAGACCTTGATCGTCG
>CAKUJL010000164.1 GCA_934661715.1 uncultured Oscillospiraceae bacterium
GCAACGTCCTTGGGCATTTTGCAGAAATAGACGTGCGGAATCAGGGTCTCCTCGTCGCGGAACATGCCGATATGGCCGACACGGGCGGAGGGAACCATGCGCAGAACGCCGTCGACAAGACCGAGGCCTGCGCGGAGGATGGGAACGACCGCAAACTTCTTGCCCGCCAGCGTCGGCGCGTCCATCTCGCAGATCGGGGTCTCGATGTGCTTGGTGGTCATGGGCAGGTCACGGGTGGCTTCGTAGGTGATGAGCATTCCGATTTCGCTGACCAGCTCGCGGAAATCCTTGACGCTGGTGTCCTTGTCACGCATGATGGTGAGCTTGTGCGCCACCAGCGGATGATCCATAATGTGGACATGGGGGCCGAATTTGTTTTCGATCATCCTGTTTACTCCTTTTCCGTCCGTTATTCTGTTTTTGTCTTCTCTAAACGTGCACGTTCCGCCTGCGACAGCCGCAGGTAGTTTGGGCTCAGGGACGCGGCGTCGCCTGTCTCCCCTGCCTGTACCTTTTCCCACGCGGCCAGCGCCGTGCCGGATGCACGCTGCTGACGAAGATGCTCCGGCATCAGCGTCAGCCGGGGTAGTCTTTCCAAAAGAGTAGTATAGCACAGCTCTGCGCCGTCGCCAACCAGAAAAATCGGTTTTTCGATTTTTTGTAGATCTCCACATAAATCGTCCAACGAAATGGCCCGGTCTTCACAAAGACGCACAAGCCTTTCGTTTTCCGCTTCGAAAACCGCGTTATACACCTGTTCGCGCCGCGCGTCCATGCAGCAGCAGACGATACCCGAAAGCAGTCCGCAGCCCCGCGCCATCGCTTCCAGCGTCGACACGCCGTAGAGCGGAATTTCCCGGCCCCAGCTGAAGCCCTTCGCCGCCGCCGCGCCGATGCGCACGCCCGTAAAGCTGCCCGGCCCGTTCGACACCGCGCAGGCGTCAATGTCCGCGGGCGAAAGATCACAGTTGCGAAGCAGGTCCTCCGCCATCTGCATCAGCGTCCGGCTGTGCGTCTGGCCGGAATTCTGAAAATACTCGGCAAGAAGCCGCCCGTCCTCCAGCACCGCGACGCCCGCGGCCTTGGCAGACGATTCAAAGGCCAAGAGTCTCAAAGCGCTCGCCTCCTTCGATGGTAATTCTGCGCCCGTCGGGGTTTTCCGCGTCCTTGGAGATCTGTATGCGGATCGCATCCGTAAGCACGTCTTCGACATTTTCGCTCCACTCCACCGCGCACACGCCGCCGCGAGCCAGATAGTCCTCCCAGCCGATGTCAAAGAGCTCGTCGCTGGAAGAAAGCCGATACATATCAAAGTGGAACAGCGGCATTTTTCCCGAAAGGTACTCGTTGACGATCGTGTAGGTTGGGCTCGTCACCTGTTCTTTTACGCCGAGTCCGGCCGCAATGCCGCGGGTGAACGCGGTCTTTCCAGCGCCGAGATCGCCGTAATACGCGATCACATCGCCAGGTCTTAAAAGTCCCGCCAGCTTTTTCCCGAGGCTTTCCGTCTGCTCGGGGCAATGGGTCTGTATGGTCATAACGCCATCTCATTTCTGCTTTGTCGTTTTTTCGCCCCCTATCTTACCATATGAGCACGAAAAATGCAAAGAAAAACGCACAATTTGCGCCGCCTGAAAGTAACGGTTTACACCGCCGCAAAAATTTGCTATAATGTCTTGTAATTATCGCAAAAGGAGGCGGCAATATGCGCGAAATTTTCCGGGCCATCCGGGAATTTGTCCGGAAAGCGGATATGATCCTGCTCTCGCTGTGCGTCACGGCGGCCGTCTTCGGCATCGTCATCATCTCCAGCGCGACGAACTACTCCGGAAGCGCCCGATATGTGCGCACGCAGACGCTTGCTTTGATCCTGGGCATCATCGTTTATGTCGTTCTGACGCTCATCGACGTCGATATCATCGCCGAGCGGCGAGAGCTGCTGCTGATCTTCAGCGTCCTGTTCATCGGTATGCTGAAAATCTGGGGCGCAGAGCGCGGTGGCAACAAGAGCTGGCTGGACTTTCCCTTCCTGCCGTTCAACATCCAGCCCGCCGAGATCTGCAAAATTCTTTACATTCTGATCATGGCCAAAATGATCAGCGTGCAGGAGAACAAAATTTCCTCGCCGCTGACGGTCGCAAAGATCGCAGGTGTGACGCTGCTTCTGGCCGGCGAGATCATCCTCGTCTCCGACGACCTCGGCGTCGCGCTGTGCTACATTTTCATTTTCGTCATCATGGCCTATGTCGGAGGCGTCAACTTCATGTGGTTTCTGGCGGGCTTCGGGGCCATCGCGGCGGCGTCGCCGTTTTTGTGGAGCCGGATGCGAGACGACCAGAGAAACCGCATTCTCGTCATCTTTGACGACACCATCGACCCCTCGGCGCAGGGCGTGCGCTACCAGATGAACCGAAGCATCCGCGCCATCCAGAACGGCGGCATCACCGGACAGGGGCTGTATCACGGCAGCATGGTGCAGAGTAACTCCCTTCCCGAGCAGCACAACGACATGATCTTCTCCTCGATCGGCGAAGAGCTGGGGCTTCTCGGCTGCCTCGCGGTTCTGATCCTGCTCACGGCCATCATCATCCGCATCATCCACGTCGGCATCAAGTCCGGCAACAACATGAACCGGCTCATCTGCGTCGGTATCGCGGGTATGCTTGCCTCGCAGACGATCATCAACGTCGGCGTCTGCCTCGGTATTTTCCCGGTCGTCGGCCTGACGCTCCCGTTTTTCAGCTATGGCGGCAGCTCCCTTGTCACGATGTTCCTCGCAATGGGCATCGTCTCCGGCATCCACATGCGCCCCGCCCCCGATATCAGCGCCATGTATATACGGCCTAAATTATACTGACCGGCAAAGAAGGACAGAAACCTGTCCTTCTTTTTTTGCGCCTTCTCTCCTGCATATTTTGCGCAATATAACAAACACTACCATTGTTATCATAAAAGCAGGAGGTTTTACCATGAAACACCGCAAATTTCTAAGGCAGGCTGCCGTTTTGACGCTGGCCGTGCTTCTTCTTTCCGTTTCCGCGCTGGCCGCGGAGGTGCGCGTGGAGTCGCCGGACGGGCTCGGTTTAAGCGCCGAAGTCTTTTCCGAAAGCGAAGCGCTCGAAGGCGTCTATGTGATGGACGTGCCGTCGGGTCTTGACGCGGCGCTGACGCTCGGCGGACGGACGGTTTGCGCGGGAGACGTGCTGGATACGTCCATGCTCTCGAAGCTTCGCGTCCAGCCGGCCAGAAACCGGGACGCGGGCTGCGAGCTCGTCTACTGCCCGATCGAAAACGGCAAGGTTCTGTCCCCAAGCGTTCTGACGCTTTCCATCCTGACCGGCAAGAACGAAGCGCCCACCTGCCGCGACGGCAAGCTCGAGACCTATAAAAATATTGCGAACACCGGCGCGTTTTCTGCCAGCGACCCCGAAGGCGACGCGCTGACCTATCAGCTCGTCAAGGAGCCCAGGCGCGGCACGGTCGAGATTCACGCCGACGGCAGCTTCACCTATACGCCGAAGGAAAACAAGGTCGGAAAAGACGCGTTTACCTACACCGCCACGGACTCTGCCGGGAATGTCTCGAACGCCGCGACCATCACGATCAAGATCGTCAAGCCCGCGGACAAGGCGATGTATCAGGATCTGTCCGGCGACAGCCTCAACTACACGGCAATGTGGCTCAAGGACAAGGGTGTCTACACTGGAAAGCGCATCGCGGGCAATCTCTGCTTTGAGCCGGAAGCAAGCGTCACGCGCGGAGAATTTCTCGTCATGGCGATGAAGCTTCTGGGAGACGAACCGGAGTCCGCGCTTCTGACCTCCGGCTTTGCAGACGAAAACCAGACGCCCGCGTGGATGCGGCCGTATATCGTCTCGGCGTTCAAAAACGGGACGGTGAGCGGCGTGACGAGCCCCGGCGGCATGGTTTTCAGACCCGCTTCCAATCTCACCCGAGCCGAAGCCGCCGTGATGCTGCGGAACCTTCTTTCCCTGCCGCAGCCGTCCGTGCAGTCGGTCTTCGCGGAGGATGCCGATGTTCCCGCCTGGGCGCAAT
>CAKUJL010000165.1 GCA_934661715.1 uncultured Oscillospiraceae bacterium
CTCCGCAAGACGCATTCTCACGAACGCCGGGCTTGGCGAACGTATTACGGCATGTCTCCACAATGCCGCACCGGGAGCCCCGGAGTTTGGTATGAACCTCCTTTTTTGTTACCGGACAGCCAAGAAAGTGGATTTGGATACAGCCCGGCCAGAATACAGTTATTATACCACAGCGGAAGCAAGATGCGCCCTCGTGATTTCCGACAAAATCCGCGGACGATTTTACAGCACTTTACCGAAGGCTTTCGCTTGCAACTCGCGCCTTGCGCTGTTACAATAAGTCCGGAGGAGGCGGTCGCGTGAAAAACACCTCGCTGTGCTATCTGGAGAAGGACGGGCAGTATCTGATGCTGCACCGCGTGAAGAAGGAAAACGACGAAAACAGGGACAAGTGGATTGGCATCGGCGGCAAATTTGAGCCCGGCGAGAGCCCCGAGGACTGCGTGCAGCGCGAGGTGCTGGAGGAAACGGGGATGGCGCTTCTGGATTACCGCTACTGCGGCATCGTCACGTTTGTAAACGGCGATTGGACGGAGTATATGCACCTGTTCCACGCGGTGAAATTTGAAGGCACGCTTTGCACGTGCGACGAGGGCGTTTTGGAGTGGATCGACAAGAAGCGGCTCGTGGACTTGCAGCAGTGGGAGGGCGATAAGATCTTCCTGCGGCTGATGGATATGCGCGTGCCGTTCTTTTCCCTGAAGCTCGTATACGATGGAGATCACCTGAAGGACGCCGTTTTGAACGGAGAAAGGATTCGATAAATGGAACCGATTTTGATCAGCGCATGTCTGCTCGGCGTGTCGTGCCGCTATGACGGCGGCAGCAAGCCCGTTTTGTCCGTCGAGGCGCTCATGGGGCGCTATCAGCTGGTGCCCGTCTGTCCCGAGCAGCTGGGCGGCCTCCCCACACCCCGCGAACCGTCCGAACGGCAGGGCGATACCGTCGTGATGAAGTCCGGCGCCGATGTCACCGCGCAGTATCAAAGAGGCGCCGAGCAGGCGCTTCATCTGGCGCGGGTCTTCGGCTGCAAAAAGGCCGTTCTGAAGGAAAGAAGCCCCAGCTGCGGCGCAGGAGAAATTTACGACGGCACGTTTTCAGGAAAGCTCACCCCCGGAGACGGCGTGACGGCGGCGCTTCTGAAGGCAAATGGGATCGAGGTTTTCGGAGAAAGCGAAATTGAGGTGCTTCTGGAAGCAGAAGAGGTTATCGAAGAACCGGGGTTCTTTTGAGCTTGTTCATCTTCCTGGCCGTGGCCCAGGGGCCAGTGTTTTTCTGGCAGAAGCCTGCCAGACTGCCTTTTTCTCGACCCCATTCTTCTTAGCTGCGCAAAGAAGAGTGGTGTCGAGCCGCCAAGAAGAAATTGCGGGGAGAGCTGCTGCGCGGCTCGCGCAGCTCAACAAAAGGGCCGCGGCCCTTTTGAAATCCTTGGGGGGCTAGGTTTGCAGTGCAATTTAAGTCGGGAGTGCTTGCGAGTATCGTGAGCACTCTCGTTTTCTATTTTAGGCAGTTCCGATTTGGAACTTATCTGCACAATCTTGGTGCCGAGCAGCAAATTTTGAGTCTTGAACCGGCGAAGAGCAAATTTCCTCTGGAAATTTCTCTTCGCTGGGAGGTGCTGTGGTGCAGCGAGGTCTTCCCCTCACCGACGCCCCCCCTCACAAGGACTTTTGCAGAGCAAAAGTGCCTTGTGACGGCCAAAGACCGAAAGTTTGCCGCTCGGCAACCAGATCGTTGTAAACGAACCAAAATCCAACGCAGTCACAAAACAGCAAGAGAGTGCCTACGTAACCGTAAGCACTCTCTAATTTTATCTGCACTTATAATCGAGAACCCCAGAGGTGTCTGAGGGGCCGCGGCCCTTCAGTTTGGGAAAGAGTCCAGAGGAAACCCTTCCGAAGGGTTTCCTTTGGCGTTTTCTTTCTTTTGCGAAGCATTTTCTTTCTTGCACGAGCAAGAAAGAAAATGCGTTAGGACCGTCTGGCAGGCTTCTGCCAGAAAAAAACTGGCCCCTGGGCCACGGCCAGGCAGTCGGTCAAAAACCGTTATTCTACCGTAACACTCTTCGCCAGATTCCTCGGCTTATCGATATCGCACCCTCTTTGCAGCGCGATATAATACGCGAACAGCTGCAGGCTCACCACGCCGAGCGACGGCAGGAACATGAGCTCTGTGTCGGGGACGGTCAGAAGCGCGTCGACGCGCTTTTCCATCTCTTCCTTGCAGCTTTCGGTCGTAAGGGCGAGGACGCTTGCGCCTCTGGCCTTGACCTCGATGACGTTGCTCATCGCCTTTTCAAACAGCGGCCCGTAAAGCCCCAGCGCCACGACAAGCGTGCCGTCTTCGATGAGGGAGATCGTGCCATGCTTGAGTTCGCCGGAAGCGTAGGCCTCGGAGTGGATGTAGGAGATCTCCTTGAGCTTGAGAGAGCCCTCCAGACCCAGCGCGTAGTCGAGATTGCGGCCGATGAAGAAGACAGAGTCGTGGTTAAAATACTGCGAGGCGAAGAACTGGATCTTCTCACGGTCCGCCAGAATCGTCTCGATCTTCTCCGGGAGCATCAGAAGTTCAGAAACCAGACGCTTGTGCTCCGCTTCGTCGATTTTTTCGAGCTCGGCTGCCATATAGATGGCCAGCATGTCGATCACGGCCAGCTGCGTGGAGTATGCCTTTGTCGTCGCGACGGCGATCTCGGGCCCTGCCCACGTGTAAAGGACATCGTCCGACTCGCGTGCGATCGAGCTTCCGACCACGTTGACGATGGAAAGAATTCTCGCGCCTCTGGCCTTGGCCTCGCGAAGGGCTGCCATGGTATCCAGGGTCTCGCCCGACTGGCTGATGACGATAGCGAGCGTGTGATCGTCCACGATGGGGTCGCAGTACCGGAATTCGGAGGCCAGAACCGCCTCGACCGGAATGCGCGCGAGCTTTTCGATCGTGTATTTGCCGAGCATGCCCACGTGGTACGAAGAGCCGCAGGCGATGATCATGATGCGGCTGATGCTTTCGATCGTCTCGCGGCCGAGCACAAGGTCTCCAAAGTCGATTTTCCCGTCCTTGACGCGCGGGGTGATGGCTCTTCTGAGCGCCTCGGGCTCTTCCATGATCTCCTTGAGCATGAAGTGCGGGTAGCCGCCCTTTTCCGCCGCGGAAATTTCCCAGTCGATGTGGTGGTGCTCCTTTTCGATCGGCAGCTCCATCGCGTTATAGACCTGAATGCTGTCGCGCGTTAAAACGGCGACCTCGCCGTCTTCCATGTAGGAAACGTCGCGGGTGTATTTGACGAGCGCGGTCACGTCGGAGGCGATGAAGTTGCAGCCGTCGCCGTAGCCGAGCAGAAGCGGCGCGTCCTTTCTCGCCGCGTAGATCTTTTCCGGGTCGTCGGCGCAGATGATGCCGAACGCGTAGGCGCCTTCGATGCGGTGCAGCACCATGTAGATGGCGTCCTGCATCGAGTGGACCTCGTCGAGGCCGAGGCAGTATTCCAGCAGCTGCGCGACGACCTCCGTGTCGGTCTGGGACGCGAACTTCACGCCCTTGTCCTCGAGAAATTCCCGGATCTCCATGTAGTTTTCAATGATGCCGTTGTGTACCAGCGCGACCTTGCCGTTCTGGGACACATGGGGGTGGGAGTTGATATCATTCGGTTCGCCGTGGGTCGCCCAGCGGGTATGGCCGATACCGGCGGTGCCGGGCATGAGCTTGCCGTGGGCAGTCTTCTCGGCGAGGTTGACAAGCCTTCCTTTGCACTTGGCAACGTCCAGCACGCCGTTTTCCGCCACGCAGATACCGGCCGAGTCATAGCCCCGGTATTCCAGCCGCTCGAGTCCTTCGAGCAGAATGGGCGCAGCCTGTTCCTTCCCGATGTATCCAACAATTCCGCACATAGTTTGTTCCTCCTGAAATCATGATCAGGACAAACTCGCAGGGATTTGCCTGCTTCCTGTTCGCGGCCCCTCTGTTTTGCGGTTACCCGCATATTTCTGACCGCGTCACGCGCACAGGGCAGCACGGAAACGCATCCGCCGAAT
>CAKUJL010000166.1 GCA_934661715.1 uncultured Oscillospiraceae bacterium
CGGCCAGATCGAGCTCGAAATGCTCCATCGCATCATAAAGATTTTTTATGGTATCGGTCGTTAACGTTATCGATACACCGTCTTTTTCCCGGCCGAATTTCGCGAGGACTTCGGTGATGAGGTTACTTTCCGCGGTGTGCGTGATGCCGACGCGAAGGCGCGTGATGCCGCGGTCGGACGATAACAGCTCGTCCATCATCTGCTGCTCGAGCGCCTTCATGCGCCGGACGTACTGAATGACGATCTCACCCTCGGGTGTGAGCGTGATCTGCCCTTTTTTGCGCAGGAAAACCGTCACGCCCAGCTGCTGCTCGAGCTGCGCGATGTGATGGCTGACGGCAGGCTGCGTCAGATGCAGCTGCGCGGCGGCTTTGGTGAAGCTTCCGAGCTCCGCGGCGGTGAGGAGCGTTATGAGCTTTGGATTTAACATTGAGAAGCAACTCCATTCTGAAAATTTATGGATGACTAAGAAAAGATAATTTGCATTTATGTAAAATAGTTATATCATGTTTTATATAGAAAAGCAAGGAGGGAAACGGATGTTTGGAGCGTTTTCTCAAAGACTGGCCGCCTACGGCCCGACGGCCTGCGTGATCATTTCGGTCGCGCTGATGTTATTTCTTGGTTTTGCGATGACAAGAGTGACAAAAGCGCTGCGATTGCCGGATGTGACGGCGTATATTCTGACCGGCATCTTCATCGGGCCCTACTGTCTGAACCTGATCCCAGGCAGCGTGATCGAAGGAATGGATTTTATTTCTGATATCGCACTTGCGTTCATCGCGTTCAGCGTCGGCGAATTTTTCAAGCTCTCGACGCTCAAAAAAAGCGGCCTCGGCGTCGTGATCATCACGCTGCTGGAGGCGTGTCTTGCGTCGGTGCTTGTGTTCGTGCTGACGTATTTCATTCTGGGGCTGGACCTCGCGTTCTGCGCGGTGCTGGCGGCGCTTGCCTCGGCGACGGCCCCTGCGTCCACGGTCATGACCATCCGGCAGACGGGCGCGAAGGGCGATTTTGTCGAGACGCTGCTGCAAATCGTCGCGCTCGACGACGTGGTGAGCCTGGTCGCCTACAGCATCGCCATTTCCATCGCGCTGGCGGGTAATGGCAGCCGCGGCTCGGGCTTTGAGACGATCGTCAAGCCCATTCTGGCGAACATTCTTGTTCTGGCGCTGGGCGGCTTTTTTGGCTTCGTTCTGAAGCTGCTGTTCCGCAAGCGTTCGACGGATAACCGGCTGATTGTGTCGCTTGCCACGCTGTTCGCCTTCTGCGGGGTGTGTACGCTTCTCGATGTGTCGCCGCTTCTCGGCTGCATGTCGATGGGCATGGTGTATATTAACCTCACGGGAGACTCGAACCTGTTTCAGCAGCTGGCGTATTTCAGCCCGCCCGTACTTCTGTTGTTTTTCGTGCGGTCGGGACTTAATTTCCGGCTCGATACGCTCTTTGGAACGCAGAACACGCTCGGGAGCGTCCCGCTTATCCTGGTCGGCGTGTTGTATTTCATCACGAGAATCCTCGGCAAATACGCGGGCGCGTGGCTCGGATGCCTCGCGGTCGGAAAGCCGAAGCGCACGAGAGACTTTTTAGGTCTCGCCCTCATTCCGCAGGCAGGCGTCGCCATCGGTCTTGCGGCACTGGGTGCGAGAACGCTCGGCGGCGAGATCGGGCAGGATCTCGAGACGATCATCCTCGCCTCGTCGGTTCTCTACGAGCTCATCGGACCGGGCTGCGCGAAGCTGGCGCTTTACCTGTCGCACTCGTACTCGACAAAGCTCGAGGAGCTGGTCGACGTGCCGGAAACGCCGGAGGAGCCGAAAAAATCCGAGCTCGAGCTTCTCATCGAGCGCATCCAGAAGATCCAGCAGGAGCTTCCGGCGCACAATTACGATCTGAGCCCCGAGGAGCAGGCGTTCAATCAGGCTGCGCGGGAGCAGCGCGAACAATTGGGCTATGGCCGTCTGGCGGGCCGCAGCCAGCTGACACGAATGGGAGGGTAACTGATATGACAGATTGGATCTCGATCCTGCTTGGCCCGTGGAGCGCGGGAGACGGCGCACTGGCCATCGGCTTCCGGCTTTTGCTGGCGCTTACATTCGGCGCGGTCATCGGCTGCGAACGGGCGGCCAAGCGGCACGCGGCGGGTCTTCGGACATTCGTGCTCGTGTGCATGTCCGGCACGGCGGCAATGACGCTCGACAGAGCTGCGGGGAGCCTTCCGGTCATCTCCGCGGCGGTCGTGCTCGGCATCGCGATCATCAGCACGAACTCCATTCTTTTCAGCTCCAAGAGCCAGATTCGCGGGCTCACCACGGCGGCAGGCCTCTGGTCGTGCAGTCTACTGGGCTTGGCGCTCGGCGCGGGGCTTTACACGCTGGCACTTCTGGGCTTCGCGGCGAGTTTGGTGTGTTTGTCGTGGCTTCCAGCGATTGAAACGTATCTCAAGGACCGGTCAAACCACTTTGAGGTGCATCTCGAGCTCAAGAGCAAGTACAATTTGCAGGACTTCGTCACGACCATCCGCCGTCTGGGGCTCAAAATCGACGACATTGAGGCAAACCCCGCGTACATAAATTCCGGCCTCAGCGTCTACACCGTCGCCATCACCATCAGCTCGCAGGAGCTCAAAAAGTACAAGACGCACAAGGAGATCATCGAGGCGCTGCGGTGCCTTGACTACATTTATTACATAAACGAGCTTTGAAAATCGACCTCGGAAGAGCGCCGCGCGGCAACGCGCGGCGCACATTTTCTCTGGAAAAGTTCTGAAAAACGATTGACATAACAATTTACCAAGCGGCGTCGAGAGACCCCAAATGGTGGAAAGCACACAAATTCCGGAACAAACCGGGGCGCAAATGGAGCGAAGGCGCGAAAAAAACCGGCGAAAAGCGGCAATTTATCAGAAATCTAACAAAAATGGTGGAAATCTCCGAAAAGTTGATGTATAATAGGGTCTGTACAGGAAGGCAGGGAATTGTTTATGCAGCCTCATTCCGAGCGCAGACCGGAAACCCCGCAAAAGAAAAAATCGCGCAAGGCCAGACGCCGCCGGACCGAACAGCAGAAGAAGTTCCTCCGGCAGAACTCGTGGCTGATTCTGCTTGCGGTGCTGGTTCTGGTGGCGCTGATTCTATTTATCTGTGTGATCACCGGCGGACGCGAAGAGCCGCAGCCGGCGGAGGAAACCGTCAAAAAGGCCCCGTATGAAAAGGCCTATCTCTGCGCGGCCAGCCCCAGCGTGAGCTACTTCGACGAAAATCTCGAACCCGCAGGCACCGCCGTGCGCGGCAGCGAGGTCACCTACACCACGGACACAACGCGCAAAAAAGACGGCGTGACGTATTACATGACGTATCTGGATTCCTTGAAGTTCGGCTACGTGTCGGAGGAAAATCTGACCGACAGCCCGGACGACGTGGTCAAAGAGACGTCCATCTTCGTCCGCACGCCGCAGAACCTTCGTTTAGACCCCGAATCGGTCGAGCTCGGCGGGCTTCTCAGAAAGGGCACGGAGCTCAAAATCGTCGGCTACGACTACATGACAGACGGCATCGTCCATCTCTACGAGGTCACGACCGGCGAGGAGACAGGCTTCATCTCCGGCGAATACACCGCCAGCACATCAGAGGCCGCGATGGAGGTCTATGACCGCTTCGGCGTCTACATGATCCACGCGGGCCGTGTGGACCGCTACGGCGGCGGCGACGGCGAGAGTCTGGACTATTACCCGCGGCAGAAGGCGAGCTTCGACGATAACGTCATGCCCGAGCACGTGTACGCTTTGTACCTTACGTGCGACCCGGACGTGCTCGGAAACATCGACGCGTATATCGAATACGCGAAAACCACGAAGATCAACGCCTTCGTCGTCAACATCATGGACGGCACGTCCATCGGCTACGACTCCGAGGTCTTCCGCAAATACTCGCCCACGGCCGACCAGTTCGCCAACAACACGCAGGAAGAGTACAAGACCTGCATCCAGAAGATCAAGGACGCGGGCTTCTATGTCATCGGCCGGC
>CAKUJL010000167.1 GCA_934661715.1 uncultured Oscillospiraceae bacterium
CTGCATAGACAGCAAAGACGGATGCGGGAGGCGTATCCTTCGAGCCGAGACCGTAGCGGCCGCCGGTGACGGTAGCATGCACGCCGGCGTTGGCAAGCGCGGTGACAACGTCCATGTAAAGGGGCTCGCCAAGGGAGCCGGGCTCCTTGGTGCGGTCGAGAACGGCGATCTTCTTGGCGGTTGCCGGGATCGCTGCGACCAGCTTCTCGGAACAGAACGGACGGTACAGGCGGACCTTGACGATACCGACCTTTTCGCCGTGGGCGTTCATGTAGTCGATGACTTCTTCAGCGACGTCGCAGATCGAGCCCATCGCGATGATGATGCGGTCAGCGTCGGGAGCGCCGTAGTAGTTGAACAGCTGATAGTTGGTGCCGAGCTTTTCGTTGACCTTGCCCATGTACTTCTCAACGACTGCGGGCAGCTCATTGTAGAACTTGTTGCAGGCTTCACGATGCTGGAAGAAGATATCGCCGTTTTCGTGCGAGCCGCGCATTGCCGGATGCTCGGGGTTCAGCGCGTGCTTGCGGAACGCCGCAACAGCGTCCATGTTGCACATTTCCTTGAGGTCCGCATAATCCCACACAGCGACCTTCTGGATCTCGTGGGAGGTACGGAAGCCATCGAAGAAGTTCAGGAACGGAACCTTGCCTTCGATGGCGGACAGGTGCGCGACGGGAGCCAGGTCCATGACTTCCTGCGGGTTGGTCTCGCAGAGCATGGCAAAGCCGGTCTGACGGCAGGCCATCACGTCGGAGTGATCACCGAAGATGTTCAGAGCGTGCGTCGAGACGGTACGTGCCGAAACGTGGAACACGCAGGGCAGCTGCTCGGCGGCGATCTTGTACATGTTGGGGATCATCAGAAGAAGGCCCTGGGATGCGGTGTAGGTGGTGGTCAGAGCGCCGGCGCCGAGGGAGCCGTGCACTGTGCCGGAAGCACCGGCCTCAGACTGCATCTCGACGACCTTGACGGTGGAGCCGAAGATGTTCTTGAGACCCGTTGCGGACCACTGGTCGACGAGGTCGGCCATGGGGGACGACGGCGTGATGGGGTAAATGCCAGCGACTTCGGTAAACGCATACGATACGTGCGCCGCGGCATTGTTGCCGTCCATGGTTTTGAATTTACGAGCCAATTCAATTACCTCCTAAAAGTAATTACATAAGGATGCATACTGACTATAGCACAAATTGCTGTCAATGTAAACCGAAATTATTGGATTTCTGTAGAAGTTTCACAACAAGATCACTTTTTTTGATTTCTTCATATCATTTTTCAAATAGCCGTATATTAAAGGTTGGATTTTACTTGGAAATGCGGTATGATATAGGAAAGACAGAGAAATGGAAGGGAGTTGGCGAGAAAAATGATGGGTCATGTGCGTTCGATGGGGCTGCGCGGGCTCGAGGGCTACGAAATTTCCGTCGAATGTTATATCACAAACGGACTGCCCGGTTTTGACGTGGTGGGTCTGCCGGACGCGGCTGTGAAGGAAGCCAGAGAGCGCGTCCGCGCGGCCATCAAGAACTGCGGCTTCAAATTCCCGGTCAGCCGCATCACGTTGAACCTGGCCCCCGCGGGGACAAAGAAGACCGGCACGGTCTACGATCTTCCGATCCTGCTCGGCATTCTCGAGGCCTCCGGCCTTGTGAAGCTTCCGAAGGCGTCCTGCGCGTTTCTGGGGGAGCTGAGTCTGGAGGGAAAGCTGCGGCCCGTTGCGGGCGTTCTGCCGATGGCGCTGGCCGCGAAGGAGCTCGGCGTGCAGGAGCTCTATGTTCCGCGCGAAAATGCCGCCGAGGCGACGCTGGCTGACGGTCTTACGGTCTACGGCGTCGGAAGCGTGCCGGAATTGTGCGCCCATCTTTCCGGAACGAAGCCGCTTCAGCCCGAAACGCCGTGGCAGCCGGAGGCGGGGACTGCGAATCTTCCGGATTTCCGCGATGTGAAGGGGCAGGAGAACGTGAAGCGTGCGCTCGAAATTGCCGCGGCAGGCGGACACAACGTGCTGCTTGTCGGCCCGCCGGGCTCTGGAAAGAGCATGCTTGCAAAGCGCCTTCCGTCGATCCTTCCTGACATGACGCGCGAAGAGGCCATCGAGGTCACGAAAATCTATTCGGTTCTTGGGATGCTGGACGCGAAGAACCCGCTCGTGCAGATCCGGCCCTTCCGGAGCCCGCACCACACGATCTCGGCCCCGGCGCTGACCGGCGGCGGCTCCACCCCAAAGCCCGGCGAAATTTCGATGGCGCACCGGGGCGTGCTGTTTCTGGACGAGCTGCCGGAATTTCACCGCGACGCCATCGAGGTTCTGCGTCAGCCGCTGGAAGATGGCGTAGTGTCGATCTCTCGCGTGCAGGGCTCGGTGCGCTATCCGAGCCAGTTCATGTTAGTTTGCGCGATGAACCCGTGCAAATGCGGCTGGTACGGAGACCCGAGCGGCCGGTGCAAGTGTAAGCAGGCGGATATCGACAAATACCTCGGAAAGGTGTCCGGGCCGCTGCTTGACAGAGTTGATATAATTGTAGAGGTTCCGGCTGTGAAATTTGAAGCGCTCAGCCGCAATGACACCGCCGAGCCTTCGAGCGAGATCAAAAAGCGCGTCGATGCTGCGCGGGAAATTCAGAACCGGCGCTATGCTGGAAGCACGACCCGCTGCAACGCGCTTATGGGCCCGGAAGACCTCAGGAGCGCGTGCGCTCTGGACGAGACGTGCACGGCCCTGATGAAAACGGCCTTCGAGCGGCTTCAGATGAGCGCCAGAAGCTATGATCGCGTGCGGAAGGTCGCGCGGACGATCGCGGATCTGGACGCAAGCGCCGATATCCAGCCCCAGCACATCGCCGAGGCCATTCAGTACCGCTCGTTCAAATTCGGACCTGAGGAATCCTGATAAGTACATATTAAAAATAGAATAGGAAAGATACCATGAAAGAACTTTTTTTGCTCAAGCTTGGCGAGATCGTCCTCAAGGGACAAAACCGCCGCGTCTTTGAAGACAAGCTCAAAACGAACACCCGCCGGCGCATGTCGAAATTCGGAAGCTTCAAGGTCACAATCACACAGTCGACGCTGTATGTGGAGCCGTTGAACGACGAGTGTGACTTAGACGGCGCGTGGGAGGCGTGCGGCGCGATCTTCGGCATCGCGTCCATGTGCCGCTGCCGCGCCTGCGAAAAGGACCTCGACGCGATTTTCAAAACGGTTGTGGAGTACCTCGGCGACGAGCTTTCCATGCAGAAGAGCTTCAAGGTCGAGTCCAAGCGCTCGGACAAGCGCTTCCCGCTCAACTCCATTCAGATCTCGCAGGAGGTCGGCGGCAGAATCGCCGAGGAATTCCCGAATGTCGCGGTCGATGTCCACAATCCGTCCTACGTTGTGAATATCGAAGTGCGCGAGACGGCGGCTTACGTGCACGGGCCTTCCGTTCCCGGCGCAGGCGGTCTTCCCACGGGTACCGGCGGACGCGCGGCAGTGCTTCTCTCGGGCGGCATCGACTCTCCGGTCGCGGGCTATATGATCGCCAAGCGCGGCGTGGAAATTGAATGCATTCACTTCTTCTCGTATCCGTACACGTCGGAACGCGCGAAGGAGAAGGTTCTCGAGCTGGCCCGCCTCATGACGCGCTACTGCGGCCGGATGACGGTCGACGTCGTCGGCTTTACGAAGGTGCAGGAGGCCATCCGCGATAACTGCCGCGAGGAATATTTCACGATCATCATGCGCCGGTTTATGATGCGCATCGCGCAGGCCATTGCAAAGGATCACGGCGCGAAGTGCCTCGTCACGGGCGAAAATCTCGGCCAGGTGGCAAGCCAGACGATGGACGCGATGGCGGTCACGGGCGCGGTCGTCGATATCCCGATGTTCCATCCGCTCATCGGCATGGATAAAGAAGAGATCGTCACGCGGGCCCGCAAGATCGGCACGCTCGAAACGTCGATCCTTCCCTATGAGGACTGCTGCACGGTCTTCACGC
>CAKUJL010000168.1 GCA_934661715.1 uncultured Oscillospiraceae bacterium
GCCCTCCACGCCGAGCAGCCCCTCTTTTCCGGGCGCGCGCTTGCGCTTTTCCTTGCCGGGGATGTCGGGGATGTAGGCGTGCAGCACGCCTTCTTTGGGAAGGGCGCCTTTTAAGAAATTCCGAATGACGAAGCCAGCACCGTCGGAGTCGGTGAAGATGATGAGCCCCGTTGTTCTGGCCGCCTGCCGCAGAAGGTTCAAAAGCGCCTTATCGTGCATCACGCCGAAGCCGCGCGTCTGAAAAATCGCCGTGTCGACGAGCTGAGAGAGCGTGTTCTGATCATACTTTCCCTCGACGACGATGGCCTGCTTGATCTTAACCACGCCGCGCCTCCTGACTAAGCCGAACCACAAGCACCTCCAGAATCCGCTCGGGGTCGTCCCGGCTGGTTTTCAGGTCACGGTCCGCCTGATAGCAGAGCTCCACCGCAGTCTCGCAGAAGCCTTCCGAAACATTCCGGGCAGTTGTAAAGGTGCGCCCGGCGGCGTAGCTGCTTTTAAGACCCGTCAAATCCATCAGCGCCTGCTGGCCCTTGCCGCACGCGGAGAGCGTTTTGGCGTAGAACAGCCTTCGAAGCTGAGAGCCGATCGCGCCGAGAATGACGACGGGCTCGGTCTGCATCGCGTAGAGCTCCTGAAGCTTCGTCAGGGCCAGCTGGAAATTTCCCGCCGTGATGGCGTCTGAAATGTCGAAGGTCTGTGCGCTCAAAGCGGGCGTCACGACCGCGTCAATGTCCGAGCGCTGGATTTCCTGCCCGGAAGCGTACGCGCTGACCTTTTTAATTTCACCCGACAGCTGCGTCATGCCGCCGCCGGTCAGGAAGATGAGGTAGGTGATGAGCTTGTCGGAGATCGTCTTTCCCTCCGCGCGAAAATGCCGCGCGATCCACACGCCGAGCTCCCGCTCCGACGGCTTCTGAAAGGAAACGACCTGCGCGTGCTTTTTGAGCGTGTCCGAGAGCTTCCGCATTTGCCCGTTGGGCTTATACTCGAGCGTGTCATAGACGAACACGAGGCAGACATAGTCCGGTAAATCCTCGAATATTTCGCGGTACTGCTCCCGCGCGTGCTCAGAGAGCTTAAAAAGGTCGACATCGTCCACCCGCACGAGCGTCCGCTCTGCCATCATCGGCATGGCCTCCACCGCGTCCAAAAGCGCCTGCGGCGTGAGATTCGACGCGTCAAAGCGGTGCATGTTAAATTCCGCCGCGGGGCCATCGGAAAACTTCTTTGTCAGCTGCGAAAGGTAGTGTTCCCGCAGAAACGCCTCGTCGCCGCAGAAGATATAAAACCTGCCGAGTTCGTCGTTTTTCAGATCCTGTTTGAATTTTTGCAAGGCGTCAGCGCTGTCCGCCGTCTGTTTCTTTGCCATAGGTTCCTCCCCGGATGACGATCGAGCCCATCGTATCCGTCCGGTAAATCTCCGCGCCCGCGGCCTCGATGCGAGAGAGCGTCTCGCGCGATGGATGGCCGTAGGAATTGTCCTGCCCGACGGAAATGACGACGGTGGAAGCGCCGGTCTTCTTCAAAAGCGCTTCGCTCGTCGAGGTTTTCGCGCCGTGGTGTCCCGCGACGAGAAGCTCAATCTCCCGCAGCTCGTGCGTGGACAGAAGCCGGTACTCTCCCATCGTGCTCAGGTCGCCGGTTACTAGAATATCATATTTTCCCTGCGATGCCAAGACGCAAAGCCCGCCGTCGTTGCCGCTCTGCACCAGAAGCGGTGCAAGGATCGAAACCTTCCCGTCCGGCGTTTCAAATTCGAGGTCTTCCGTCACGTAATTTACCCGCGTCCCGGTCTTTTGCGTCTGCAAAAGAATTTCGTCCAGAAGCGCGTTTTCCTCCTCTTTCGCACCCGCGGGCAGGTAGAGATTCCGAACGGCCACGCGCGACAAAAGCTGCGACGCGCCGTTGCAGTGGTCGGCGTCCAGATGCGTGAGGATCAGCCGTTCGACCGAAAACACGCCGTTTGCCGTTAAGTACCGCGCGGCAAGCTCGCCGCTCTTGTCCTTTTCGCCGCCGCAGTCCAGAACGCTCGTCTGGCTGCCTGCCGTGTAGACAAGGCACTGCCCCTGCCCCACATCCAGCGCTGTAAAGCAGAACGCGGGACTGCGATAGTCCAGTGCGGACAGGCCCATGCAGAGCCCATACGTGCCCAGAATCGCCAGAATGGCCGGAACGGCTTTGATCTTCTTCGGCTTCCAGCACACGAGCCACAAAGCCGCGTAGAAAAATACCGCGAACACGAGCGCATAGGAATTTTCCACCGTCACCGCGCCATAGGGGAGCCGCGAAATTTCGTGCACCGCCCATAAAATAAACCGCACCGGCAGAGCCAGCACCCACGCGGGCCCCGCCATCAGCCCCGGCGCGATCACCGCCAGCGCCGCGATGGGAAGGCCGATTGAAAAGACCAGACTCACGAGCCATAATAACAGCGGGTTCGTCAGAAAGCCCGAGAGGCTGAAAAGCTGGAAATAGTATGCGCAGATCGGAAGCGAAAACGCGCTTGCGGCAATGGAGCAGCAAAACGCCGTCACGCCGCGCTCGAGTGTCCGCGAAAGCTTCGGGTGGTTGTCCTTGAGATGGCAGAACGCGTTTGACTCTGCGATCGCCCGGAAAAGCGGCCCCGAGAACAGCAGAATGCCGCCCGTGGACGAAAAGGAGAGCAGCAGCCCGACATTTCGAAGCGCCCACGGGTTCTGCGCCAGCAGCAGCGTCAAGGCCGCGGCAAAGGCAGTCGGCGGGTCGGTTTCCCGATTCATAAGCGGCGCGAGCAGCAGAACCGTCTGCATCACGCCTGCCCGGACGGAGGATGCGTTCGCGCCCGTGAGCAGGACGAAAAACCAGACAAGCGGCAGTCCCAGCGCCGCGGCCAGCCGCCGCTTTCCCGCGCAAAGGAGCATGACGAGCCCGGAAAGAAGACTCACGTGCATCCCCGACACGGCCACGACATGGTAAATGCCCGAAAGCGACAGCTCGTTTCGCGTCCGGTAAGATAAATCCTGCTTGTCTCCCGTCAGAAGCGCGGTCATGAAGCCGGACGCGCCGGCGGGGAAAGCCTGTTTGATCGCGTCCTTGAGCCGCTTTGCCGCGTATTCGGGGAAATAGCGAAGGGAGGGCTTGCCCTGCGTAATTTTGAGGTTTTCCCGGCACGAGGCCGTCAGCCATACGCCGCGCGAGGCGTAGTATTCGTCGCGCCCGAGATCGTCGGGACTGGCCGCGCGGATCTTGGCAAGGCAGGAAATATCGTCTCCGGGGGCAATTTCGACGTCCTCCTGATAATACAAAACGGCAGGCGCTGTCACGCCGTCATCGCAGACGCACACAAGAACGGCTTTTCCGTACCGGGTGGCTGTGGGGTAGGCCTCCGCCGTCGCGGTGAGCGTGCGCTGCCCTTCGCGGCAGAGGCTCTGCATGGGCGCAATCCAGATCGTCTTGTATCCCGCGCACCACAAAAGCGCCAGACAAAGCCCCAGAGCCGCCGGCCGGAGCTTCCGGCTTCCATGAGACCGCAGCAAACAGAACGCCAGCGCGAAACCGCCGCCCAAAATAAGCGCATAGAAAACCGGCAGGCCCAAAACGCACGCTGCGCAGCCGACGCAGAAGCCGCACGCGAACCGGCCCAGCCGCCTCATCGCTTTTGCTCGGACAGTCCGAGCAGATAGTCCGTGGAAACGCCGTAGTGCTGCGCCAGCTGAATGACCGCCCAGACCGGAATTTCCCGTTCGCCCAGCTCATACCGCCGGTATACGCCGCGCTGCATGTTCAGCATGTCTGCGACGGCCTGTTGGGTCTGGTCCGCGTCCTCCCGCAGGTCGCGGATTCTTTGAAAATACATGTTGCATCACCGGGAATGATGATACCATGCGGTGTCATCGCCTTGCTGAAATGTCACCATACAGTGCCATTCTTCGACGCAAAACGCCGCGATGGAAGAAAAAATACCGCCCGGAGAAACCGGGCGGTATTT
>CAKUJL010000169.1 GCA_934661715.1 uncultured Oscillospiraceae bacterium
GGCCCGGAGTCCAAGCAGATCCTCATGACCCTCGCGGGCGGCAGGCAGCTGACGGCTGAAAACGTCAAGAACGCGCTGGCCACGCTCGAAATGGAGGGGCGGCCCGTCCGCGTCGCGAAGACCGGCTATACCGGCGAGCCCATCGGCTATGAGCTGTACTGCCGGTCGGAAGACGCCCGGTATTTCTGGGATCGCATGATCGAGCTCGGCGCGAAGCCCACGGGCCTCGGCGCGCGGGACACCACGCGCATGGAGGCGGCGCTGCCGCTCTACGGCCACGAAATGGGCGAATGCGAGCTGGGCGGCGAGATCCCCATCTATGCGGTGCCGCTGGCAAAGTTCGCAGTCTCCTTCGTGCCGGAGAAGGGCGATTTTATCGGCCGGGAACCGCTCAGAAAACAGTTTGAGGCGTTCAAGAAGATCATGAACCGCGATTATTCATCCCTTTCCGACCTGCCGTACCGCATCCAGCCGGTCTATCTCGAAGGGAAGGGCGTTCTGCGCAAGGGCTTTTCGGTCTACTGCAAGGACGCATGGGCCGAGGGAAAGCAGATTGGCTACGTGACCTCCGGCACGATGATCCCGTACTATAAAACAACCGGCGAGGGGCTTGACACGGTCTTCACGGAGGAAACGGGCAAGCGCTCCATCGGCCTTGCCTACATGGACAGCCGCATCTGCCAGGACTTTGATATCGAGATCGATATCCGCGGCAGGCGGCAGCCCGCCAAGGTCGTCGGCTATCATATCCGGCAGGACGCGGCCCCCTATGTCCGGCCCATCCTGCCCGGCAGCGGGGCCGAACCCGCCGCTCCCAAACAGGAGCCGTATGCCGAAAAGGTCAAAGAGCTCATTGCCGCGGCAGAGCGGAACCATATCTGGCGGCAGAACGCGTGCATCAACCTCATCCCGTCTGAAAACACGCAGTCCCGGGCTGTCCGGATGCTCTCGGCCTCCGACCCGGCCAACCGCTACGCCGAGCATAAGAAGCAGAAGGCGTTCCGTGACGCGGAGATCTTCTATTATCAGGGCACCGGCTTCATCGCGCAGGCTGAGGCGATGCTGGTCGAGGAAATGAAGAAATTCCTCGGCGCATCGCAGGTCGAGACGCGCGTTACCTCCGGCCAAATGTCCAATACCGCTGTTTTCTCCGCCATGATGGACTTCAAGAACCGCGTCGACCGCAAGCGCACCCCGCAGCGGCTCGGCTGGGTCATGAACAACCACATCGTTCGCGGCGGCCACCTCTCCGCGCAGCCCATGGGCGCGTTCCACGACTATGTCGCCATCGACCCCATAACGGAAAAGCAGATGGTCGTGAATTTCCCGGTCTGCGAGGAGAACCCCTATAAGATCGACGTCGAGAAGACGAAGCTGCTCATCGCGCGGTATCGGCCTGAATTCATCATCTTCGGCAAGTCGATGGTGCTTTACAAGGAGCCGGTCGCCGAGATCCGAAAGTTTGTGGACGAACAGGGCATCAAAACCACCATCATGTACGATATGGCGCACGTTCTGGGCCTGATCGGCGATCACTTCCAGAAGCCGTTTGAAGAGGGCGCGGAAATTGTCACCGGCTCTACCCACAAGACCTTCTACGGCGCACAGCGCGGCGTCATCGGCGTCAACTACAAGCCCGAGGACCTCAAGTGGGGCCTGTGGGAGACCATCGAGACCCGCGCCTTCCCCGGCAGCGTCTCGAACCACCACCTCGGCACGCTCCTCGGCCAGCTGATGGCGGCTTACGAAATGAACGCGTTCAAGGACGAGTACCAGAAGGCCGTCGTTGAAAACGCGAAGTACTTCGCCAAGAGCCTGGCTGCCGAAGGCCTCGACGTCGCGGGCGATCCGGCCATGGATTACACCGAGACCCATCAGGTCATCGTCAAGGTCGGCTACGCGCACGGTCCCGAGGTCGCGAATCGTCTCGAAGCCAACAACATCATCTGCAACTACCAGGCGACTCCGGAGGAAGAGGGTTTCTCCGCATCCGGCGCTCTGCGTATGGGCGTGAACGAAATGACCCGCTTCGGCTTCGGCAAGGAAGACTTTGCAAAGCTGGCGCACCTGATCGCCGACTGCGTGCTGCACAACGCGAACGTCAAGGACGAGGTCAAGAAGCTCCGCGAGGCGCATCTGGAGATGCACTACTGCTTCTCCGACAAGGAAACCGACGCGCTGCTGGCTGATTTCGCCGCCGCCACCGGCATCTGATACACAACATAATCCCGGGCTGCTCCGGCGAGGCAAAAACCGCTTCGCCGGGCGCTCCGGATCATGCGTTCCGCGCTTTTCCCGGCGCGGAATAGAATGATTTCCATAAACAGCAAACGATATTAAGGAGGAACACTATTATGAACTACCCGACTGATCTGAAATATTCCAAGACGCATGAATGGGTCAAGGAAGAAGATGGCCTGACCGTTATCGGCATTTCCGACTTTGCACAGGACTCCCTGGGCGACATCGTCTTCGTCGGCCTTCCCTCCGTCGGCGACACCGTCACCATGGGCGAAGCTCTGGGCGACGTGGAATCCGTCAAGGCTGTTTCCGACATCGTCTGCCCCGTGACCGGCGTTGTTGAAGAGGTCAACGACGATCTGGCCGACGCACCCGAGAATCTGAACTCCGATCCGTATGGCTCCTGGATCATCAAGGTCAAGGACGTCACCGCCACCGAAGAACTGCTCGATGCCGCGGCATACGAGGCGTTCTGCGCAACTGAGGAGGCGTAATATGGGCTCTTATGTTCCTACCACTGCGGCGGAACGAGAGCAAATGCTATCTCAGATCGGCGTCAAGTCGCTGAACGATCTCTACGCGGCAGTGCCGCAGGAGATGTTTCTGCATGACGGCTTGAAGCTCCCCGAAGGTCTGAGTGAGCTCGAAGTGCGCGAAAAAGTCACCGATATGGCCGAAAAGAACAAGGTCTTCAAGACCGTTCTGCGCGGCGCCGGCAGCTATCGCCACTTCATCCCCGCCGTTGTCAAATCCATCACCTCGCGCGAGGAGCTTGTCACCTGCTACACCCCCTATCAGGCGGAAATCAGCCAGGGCGTTCTGCAGGGTACGTTTGAATTCCAGACCATGATCTGCGAGCTGACCGGCATGGATGTCGCGAATGCTTCCCACTACGACGGCGCAACTGCCGCCGCCGAGACCATTCCGATGTGCAAAGAGCGCAAGCGCAACGTCGCTTACGTCTCCGAGACCACGAACCCGCAGGTCATCGAGACCATGAAGACCTACTGCTTCGCGTCCAACACGGAGCTGCACGTCATCCCCGCCAAGGACGGCAAGACTGACGCAGAGGCTTTGAAGGCAGCGCTCGGTGAGAACGCCGCGTGCTTCTATGTCCAGCAGCCGAACTTCTTCGGCCAGATCGAAGACACTGTAGCGCTGGGCGAGATCACCCACGCTGCGGGCGCGAAATTTGTCATGGGCGTCAACCCCATCGCCTGCGCCCTTCTGCCCACGCCGCGTGAGGTCGGTGCGGACGTTGCAGTCGGCGACGGCCAGCCGCTTGGCCTGGATATCGCGTTCGGCGGCCCGTACCTCGGCTTTATGGCCACGACCAGCGCCATGACCCGCAAGCTCCCCGGCCGTATCGTCGGCCAGACCAAGGACGTCGACGGCAAGACCGGCTACGTTCTGACGCTTTCGGCGCGTGAGCAGCATATCCGCCGTGAAAAGGCATCGTCGAACATCTGCTCGAACCAGGCGCTGTGCGCCTTCACCGCTGGCATCTACATGACCGCGATGGGTGAAGACGGCATGAAGCAGTGCGCAAGACTCTGCACCTCCAAGGCGCATTATCTTGCCTCCGAGCTCGAGAAAATCGGCTGCAAGCTGAAGTACACCGGCGAATTCTTCCACGAGTTCGTCACCGAGACCAAGTGCCCCAACTGCCGCAAGAAGATCCTCGACGCGCTGGCGGAGAA
>CAKUJL010000170.1 GCA_934661715.1 uncultured Oscillospiraceae bacterium
GCCATCGAGGCCGAAATGCGCAAGATCTGCAAGGAAAAGCTGAAGCTCGAGCGCTTTGAGCTGCCGCGCGAGGAAGCCATCAAGTACATGGAAGAAAAGGACGAGCCGTACAAGGTCGAGCTCATCCGCGATCTTCCCATGGACGCGCACATTTCGTTCTATACCCAGGGCGAGTTTACCGACCTCTGCGCCGGCCCGCACCTCGACTCCACCGGAAGAATCAAAGGCAACGCCATCAAGCTCACGCAGTGCTGCGGCGCATACTGGCGCGGCGACTCCAAGCGCAAGATGCTCCAGAGAATCTACGCCGTCGCCTTCCCGAAGAAGGACGAGCTCGACGAATACCTCAAGAAGCTCGAAGAGGCCAAGCTGCGCGACCACCGCAAGATCGGCAAGGATTTAGGGCTCTTCATGACCGACGAGCTGGTCGGCCGCGGCCTTCCGATGTTCCTGCCGAAGGGCTACACGATCTGGAGAATCCTTGAGAACTACATCCGCGACAAGGAACTCGAGCTCGGCTATCAGCACGTGCTCACGCCCTGCATCGGCACGGTCGATCTCTACAAGACCTCGGGCCACTGGGATCACTACCAGCAGAACATGTTCCCTGCGATGCAGGTCGACGAGGAAGTATATGTCCTGCGCCCGATGAACTGCCCGCACCATATGCGCATCTACGCGCGTCAGCCGCACTCCTACCGCAACCTTCCCGTCCGCATCGGCGAGATCGCGCATGACTTCCGGTACGAAGCCTCCGGCGCTCTCAAGGGCATCGAGCGCGGCCGCCACTTCTGCCAGAACGACGCGCACCTGTTCGTCACGCCCGAGCAGATCAAAGACGAGTTCTCGAAGGTCTGCGACCTGATTTTTGAAACCTACAAGGATTTCGGCATCACCGACTACCGCTGCGTTTTGTCCCTGCGCGACCCGGCGGACAAGGAAAAGTACCACGACGACGACGAAATGTGGAACACCGCGGAAAACGCGCTGCGTGAGGTCCTCAACGAGATCGGCATCGACTACACCGAGGAGATCGGCGAGGCCGCGTTCTATGGCCCGAAGCTCGACGTGAACGTCCGTCCGGTCATCGGCGCGGAGTATACGCTCTCGACCTGCCAGCTGGACTTCTGCCTGCCGGCCAAGTTCCATCTGACGTATGTTGACGCAAACGGCGAGGAAAAGACGCCCGTCGTGCTGCACCGCGCGATCCTGGGCTCGCTCGACCGCTTTATGGCCTATCTCATCGAAGAGACGATGGGCGCGTTCCCGGCGTGGCTGGCTCCCGTGCAGGCCAAGCTCCTGCCTGTCACCGACAGAGCCATCGAGTACTGCGAGAAGTGCGAAAAGGAACTCAAGGCGCAGGGCTTCCGCGTCGAGATCGACACCCGCAGCGAGAAGATCGGCAAGAAGATCCGCGACGCGCAGCTGGAAAAAGTTCCGTATATGCTCATCGTGGGCGACCGCGATATCGAAAACGGCACCGTCTCCCCGCGCCACCGCGCAGACGGCGATCTGGGCGCAATGCCCCTTGCAGACTTTGCCGCCAGACTCAAAGCGGAAGTTGACAGCAAGAGCAGAAAGTAAACATCGGACCGGTCTCTCGGAAACTCCGGGAGGCCGGTTTTTTTCGGAAACTCCGGGAGGCCGGTTTTTTTCGGACACAACAAATGTTTAGGGCTTGCTTTTTCCAAAAATTCTGGTATACTTGTACGCAGGAAGGTTTCCAACAGCACAGGAAAAAATATGGATATTACGGAAAGGAAAAAAGGAAATGAAAAAACGGATTTTAAGCCTCGTGCTCGCGACGCTTATGATCATAAGCGTTCTGCCAGCATATGCGCTGGCAGATAATGAGCCTCTGACTCCCACTGATGCGGCGGCGGAGCGGACGATGACCGTTTCTGCTGCGTCCGGGGCAGTTCACGTCAATAAGTCGATCTCAAACGATGGGACGGAGCTCACGCTCGAGGCCTATCTCACAAACGAGGTGACCCAGACTGTCAGCGCCAAGCCGTTGGATATCGTATTGGTGCTCGATCAGTCCGGCTCCATGGCATATAACTTCAATGGTAACACAACGAATAAAGATACTGCCCGCCGCCAGTATGCCATGAAGCAGGCGGTCAATACCTTTATCAGCAAGGTAAACGAGCAGTATTCCGAGCAGGGCGACCACCGGATGGCGATTGTGACCTTTACTGGCAGTGCGCAGAAGTTGGTTGATTGGACGGCCGTAGACAATTCCCACAAGGCTACGCTTACCAATGCGATCGATAGATTGCCTCCGAACCCGCCGGAGGGTGCAACGAATGTCGGGGCTGGTATGCAGATGGCACAGACGCTGATGAACAACGCCAAAAGCGGCACTGATCGTCAGAAAGTTGTGATCGTCTTTACCGACGGCGTGCCGACAACCCAAAGTGATTTTAATACTAATGTTGCCAACACCGCAATCAAAGCGGCCAAGGCCATGAAGGACGCAGGGACTGTTGTTTATACCGTCGGTATCTTCAATGGCGCGAATCCTGCACAGCTGTACGGTAATAAATTTGACCGTCAGGAAGATTTGTTCGGTTTAGTGAAAGATACACCGTGTTACGGAAGAATAGGAGACTATTGGGGCTATACGAATATCTTGGCTTGGTTTTCTGGTGGCGCTGAGGCGATTCGTGGTCTTGATATTGCTGCTACAAACCGCTTCCTGAATTATCTGTCCAGCAACTTTGCAACGGCGACGGAAATTGGTATTCAGGAGGATCATAGTCATGGACTGGTCGGCGGTCAGGCGTGGGAAATCACCAAGAACTTTACCCGTAATGATTCCAACTTCTATCTGAAAGCAGCTTCTGCTGACGAGTTGAGCGCCATGTTCCAGAAGATCGTCAGCGAGATCTCCAAGCTGGATATCATGGCCGGTACAGATACAATTCTTTCTGATACGCTGTCTCAGTATTTTACGCTGAATGTCCAGGCAGGCCAAGACGTCACCGCAGAAAAGTGGGACTGCATCGACAAGGACGAGAACGGCAACTATACTTGGAAAAAGGCTGACCCGCAGCCCAAACTGACGATTAACGTTACCGACGACAAGACGATCAAAGTCACCGGCTTTGATTACACGAAAAACGCCGTAACAGCGACCACGAATGGAGGCAGTACCACCTATTCCGGCTCCAAGCTGGTCGTGACCATCCCTATCAAGCCCGACACGAGCTGCAACGACTGGACGCAGGGCACGTACAACTATCCCACCAACGACACCGACAAGAGCAAGGCCGGCCTGAGCGGCTATAAGGATAAGGATGGGAAAGATGTCGGGCCTACGCAGCTGAACCAGTCGCCCGAAGCACCTGTCACAGCATATAGTGTAACCTATACCGATGGCGTTGAGAATGCGGAAATCTTTGCGGATCAGGTCAGCACCGTGCTGCCCGGCACCGCGACTCCCGCGTTCAGAGACGGCACTCCCACCCGAGAGAACTACGAATTTAACGGTTGGTCTCCCGCAGTTGCCGAGACCGTGACTGACAATGCCACTTACACCGCAACATGGACGGAAAAGCAGGTTCAGAAGTACAAGGTTACCTATCAGTATCCGGATACGAAGCCGGAAAACGCGACTCCGCCTACAGATGATACGCAATATACTGTTGGTCAGGAATATACGCTTCAAACTGTAACAGCACCTGAAGGCTGGACGTTCAATGGCTGGTATAAGAGCTACGACAGTTCGACGCACACATTCTCTGACGAAGTTAGCAACAGCACGGAGAACAAGATGGTCGAAGGCGGCGTGACGCTCTACGGCAAGTGGACTGCGCCTGCTGAGATGTTCACGGTTTCCTATAAGTTTGTCAGTGCGGATGGTACGGTGCTTCCTTTTGAAGTAACCACAAAGCAGCCCAACAGTAAGCAGGTAGCCAAAGAC
>CAKUJL010000171.1 GCA_934661715.1 uncultured Oscillospiraceae bacterium
CCGCAAGGCCGCGGGCCCAACAGTTCCGCCCGGCGGGCTTTACATGACCCAGCTCTGGTATGACGACGGAGAGGCAGTGTTCCATGTCGGATAACGTAACAAAATTTGAACCGAACCCCGGAAGGAAAATCGCCAAGCGCATTGCGGCGCTGGTGTTTCTGATCGTGCTGGTCGGCGCGGCGGTGACGGCGTATGTGTTCCGGGATTCTCTGAATTTCGACGCGGCGAAGCGCTTCGTGCGGTACCTGAACGTCAAGACCGACTCGACCGGCGGCAACTTTACCTTTGACTCGCACAACGCCAACCAGTACGCGAACCTGAATGGGGGCCTCGCGGTCGCGTCCGTGTCGGGCTTGAGCCTGTACGACGCGAACGGAGATGAGCTTGCCGTTGTGCAGTCGAAGCTCGATACGCCCGCCATCCGCGCGGGAAACGATCTCGTGCTGGCCTTCGACGTGGGCGGCAATAATCTGCTGGCCGTGACGAAGACGGGAGAAAATCCGCTGTCCATCACCGCGCAGCAGCCCATTTTTGACGCTGATCTGGAAAGCGACGGCAGCCTCTGCTACGCCGCGCAGGAGACGGGGTACAAGACCGTCCTGTACGTTTTTGACAGCAGCCAGAACCGCATCTACCGCTGGCTCTCGGCAAGCGCGTATATGCCCGTCTGCGCGGTCTCACCGGGTGCAAAGCAGGCCGCCGCAGTCTCCTTCGGGCAGAAGGACGGCATTTTTTCGGCGGATCTTCACATTTTCGATACCGCGTCCGACGAGGCGGGTCTTACCGCGGCGCTCGGGAGCGATCTCATTTACGATCTCAAGTTTCTGGACGCAAACACCATCTGCGCGATCGGAGAATCGGGTGCGCAGTGGCTCGATCTCTCCGGAAGCCGCCTCGCGGGCTACACCTATGACGGCGCGTATCTCAAGGATTTTGATTTCGGCGGCGAGGGATTTGTGTCTTTGATCGTGAATATGTATAAGGCAGGCAACCACTGCACCGTCGTGACCGTCGACAAAACCGGCACGGAGCTCGGAAAAGAAGCCTTTGACACGCAGATCCTCGATTTTTCGGCGGCGGGGAACTACCTTGCCGTCCTGACGGCGGAAAAGCTTCAGATCTTTGACAGCGCCATGCAGCTTTATCATGAACAGGCCAACACGAAAAGCGCGACGAACGTCGTCATGCGCACCGACGGCTCGGCCGTCCTGCTCGGCGGCGGACACGGCGAGATCGTGCTTCCTTGAACTTTCTGTGAAGGCGGATATTGGCGTTAGAAATGTTCACATTTCTGTGCTATACTCAACATATAAATGATCCTATTTTCTAGGAGACAGCGATATGAAACCAACCTTATGTACCAAATGCAAAAAGAATATGGCTGTGGTCTTCATCACGAAGATCGACAACGGCCAGACCATCAACGAGGGCTACTGCCTCAAGTGCGCGAAAGAGCTCGGTCTCAAGCCCGTGGACGACATGATCAGCCGCATGGGGCTTACCGACGAGGACTTAGACAATCTCTCGGGCGAAATGCTCGGGGCGATGAACGGCCTTGAGAATCTCATGTCCGGCCAGCATGAGCAGGACGACGAGGATGACGACGACGACAACGCCTCGCAGACCGCGACGTTCCCGTTTCTCAACAAGTTATTTGGCAGCAGCGGAAATAACGCGAATTCCGACGTTCCCGCCCCGCAGGAGCAAGAGCCCCGTTCGAGCCAGCCGCGCGGCGAAAAGCCCAACGGCCAGAAGAACAAAAAGCGCAAATTCCTAGACACCTACTGCCAGAATCTCACGCAGAAGGCGCGAGACGGCGGACTTGACCGCATTGTCGGAAGAGATGTGGAGACCGAGCGCGTCATCCAGATCTTAAACCGCCGCCAGAAAAATAACCCCTGCCTCATCGGCGAGCCCGGCGTCGGCAAAACGGCCATCGCGGAAGGGTTAGCCCAGCGCATCGTCGACAAGGAAGTGCCCTATAAGCTCCAGAGCAAAGAGGTCTACCTCATGGACCTGACCGCGCTCGTCGCGGGCACGCAGTTCAGAGGCCAGTTTGAAAGCCGCATGAAAAGCCTTATTGACGAGGTCCGAAAGCTCGGCAACATCATTCTCGTCATCGACGAGGTGCACAACCTCGTTGGCGCAGGAGACGCCGAGGGCTCGATGAACGCGGCCAATATCTTAAAGCCGGCCCTTTCCCGTGGGGAAATTCAGGTCATCGGCGCGACGACGTTCGACGAGTACCGCAAGTACATCGAAAAGGACTCCGCGCTCGAGCGGCGCTTCCAGCCCGTGACCGTCAACGAGCCGACCATCGAAGAGGCCATTTCCATCCTGCGCGGCATCGCGCACTATTATGAAGAATTCCACGGCGTCGAAATTCCGCCCGAGATCGCGCGGCAGGCCGTCATTTTATCCGAGCGCTATATCACCGACCGCTTCCTTCCCGACAAGGCTATCGACCTTCTCGATGAGGCGTGCTCGGACGTGAACCTCAAAAATCAGTCCATCGGCAAGCTCGAAGCGCTCAAAAAAGAGCACGCGGACTACGATCTGGAGCTGGGGATGCTGCTTGAAAAGGCAGAAAAGACAGACGACGACTTTGCCCGCATGGCAGAGCTTCGCAGCCGGAACATGCAGCTCGACAAGGAAATTGCCGTACTCGAGGAAGAGCCGAAGCCGGTTCTGACGATGGAGAATCTGGCGCGGATCATCGAGCTCTGGACGAAAATTCCCGCCAGCAAGATTCGGGCGCAGGAGTATGAGCAGCTGGAAAATCTCGACGCGCGGCTCAAGGCGCACATCGTCGGTCAGGACGAGGCCATTGCAGCTGTGACCGCCGCCATCCGCAGAAACCGCGTGGGCATCTCGCCCAAGAAGCGGCCCGTTTCGTTCATCTTCGTGGGCTCGACGGGCGTGGGCAAAACGGAGCTTGTCAAGTGCCTTGCGAACGAAATGTTCGAGTCTGTGGAGTCTCTCATCCGGCTCGATATGTCCGAGTATATGGAAAAGCACTCGGTCTCCAAGCTCATCGGTTCGCCTCCCGGCTACGTGGGCTACGACGAGGCGGGCCAGCTGACGGAAAAGATCCGCAGACGGCCATACTCGGTCATCCTCTTCGACGAGCTGGAAAAAGCGCACCCGGACGTTCTGAACATCCTGCTTCAGATTCTCGACGACGGCAGGATCACAGACGCGCAGGGAAGAGTTGTGAATTTTGAAAACACAATCATCATCATGACCTCCAACGCGGGCTCTGAGCGCAAGGACGGCTCGGTCGGCTTCGGCAAGAGCCTGTCTGAGCAGACGCAGGAGAAGGCCATCAAGGCGCTTTCCGAGTTCCTGCGGCCGGAATTCATCAACCGCGTGGACGAAGTCATTTCGTTCAACAAGCTCACGGAAGAAAACTTCCGCGCCATCGCGGGCATCATGCTGGGTGAACTCAAAACGGCGCTTTTCGAGCGCGGTATCGACTTCACGTGGGATGAGAGCGTCATTGACGCTCTGGTCAAAAAGTCCTATTCCGTGACCTACGGCGCGAGAAACCTCCGCCGGACGATCCAGAAGGAGCTCGAAGAACCGATCGCCCAGAAGATCATCGAGAGCTTCGTAAATCCCATCCGCACGCTGCGTGCCGCAGCCGACGAATCCGGCAAGTTCACCGTGACCGGAGAATGAACAAAAGGCCGCCATTGGCGGCCTTTTTCGCGGCAAACGCAAAATGGGACTTGACGTGGGATAAAAAGTGTGCTATGATATGCAAGCAAATTTGAGAGGCGAAAGCCCCTCGGGCTTGCGACGCTAGTGTGGCTCAGTCGGTAGAGCAGCTGATTCGTAATCAGCAGGTCGCCGGTTCAAGTCCGGCCACTAGCTCCAG
>CAKUJL010000172.1 GCA_934661715.1 uncultured Oscillospiraceae bacterium
GCTTCTGCTGATCCTCGTCATTGAAGGAAGTATCTGGATCAACTTCTCGGTCCCGACGATATCGGGAAAATACCTCTTCTTCCTCGGCTACCTGATCGTCTCGTCCATCCAGATGGGCGCGAATATTGACTACGCTATCGTCATCGGCAGCCGCTATCAGGAGCTCAAGCTGAAGACCGGGGCGATGTCCCGCCGCGAGGCCATCATCGACACCCTGAACTTTGCCTTCCCGACGATCATCACGTCCGGCTCGATTCTTGCCATCTGCGGCTTCTTAATTGGCAGCCTCACCTCCGAGCCTGTCATCGCGGGCATCGGCGAGTCGCTCGGACGCGGCACGGTCATCTCCATTTTCCTCGTCATGTTCGTCCTGCCGCAGATTCTGCTGGTCGGCACGAAATTCATCGAGGTCACGTCCTTCTCCATGCCGGGCGTCAGCGTCGGCGAACGCAAAACGCTCTCCGGCAAGGTCTTCGTCAACGGCATGGTGCGCGGTCAGATCCATGGCACCGTGCGCGGCCAGATCTGCGCAATAGTCGACGGTGATGTGGACCTGAACGTCGTCTCGGGCTCTGCGGAGGAGGACAACGCCGCAGACGGCGCACCCGGCGATACCCCGCCGGACAGTCCAGACGAAACAGACGGTTCTGACGGCGATCAAGCGGACGGAAAGGAGGAAGAGCTCCATGTTTAAGGTTTCCAAGAGACTTCTGGCGCTCGTTCTGGCGCTGTGCCTGCTTTCTTCCGTCACGGTGTCTGCCTTCGCGGACGATGAAGAAACGATTGACAATACGATCTATCTCTCGACAGCCGAGGACCTCGTCGATTTTTCGGCCAACTGCACCTTTGACACATGGTCTGAAGGCGTAACGGTCGAGCTTCAAAACGACATTTCCCTCGAGGGCGTCGCGTTTACGCCGGTCGCCAGCTTCAGCGGCACCTTCCACGGAAACGGCTATACCATCAGCGGCCTGAGCCTGAGTGAAGGGTTGTCGCTGGCGGGCCTTTTCCAGCGTGTGCAGGAGGGGGCCAGGATTGAAAACTTAAACGTCAGCGGCACGGTGAAGGCTTCTTCTTCCTGTGAGGCGGCGGGAGGCCTTGCCGGACGGAACGCGGGCGAAATTCTTCGCTGCTCGTTCTCCGGAAGCGTCGCGGGAAGCGCGATGGTGGGCGGCCTCGTGGGCGAAAACACAGCTTCCGGCGTCATCGCGATGTCCAGCTCTAACGGCGCAGTCACCGGCAGCCGCATGACCGGCGGTGCGGCGGGCATGAACCGCGGCCAGATTTTAGGCTGCACGAACGGCGCGTATGTCAATACCGTCAGCGGCGATCAGGCCATTTCGCTCGAGAACGTGAACCTCGATTTTTCGCTCGACATGACGAAGCTCACCTCCGGCGACGCGCTGCTTTCCTCCTATGACACCGGCGGCATCGCGGGCTATAACGCCGGTACGCTCCGTGCGTGCGAAAACAAGGCAATCGTCGGCTATCAGCACGTGGGCTACAACGTCGGCGGCATTGCGGGCCGCTCGTGCGGGTACGTGCTCAACTGCACGAATTCCGGCGCGGTCTATGGGCGCAAGGACGTCGGCGGCGTCGTGGGCCAGATGGAGCCCTACGTCGAAATGCAGCTGACGGAAAGCAGCCTTTCGAAATTACAAACCCAATTGGACGAACTCAGCACCCTCGTTGACAAAGCGGCTGACGACGCGGAAGGCGGCGTGGGCGGCGTCGCGTCGAGTCTGAACGGCATGTCAGGCTATGTCCAGAACGCGGCGGACGCGGCCAAGGACCTGAAAGTCAACATCGACGCCAGCGGCTCGATTCTGGGGCAGGGCGGGGCCAGCGGCTCCGGCGGCGTCACGGTCACACCGCCCAGCGTTTCGGTGGACGGCGGCATCGGACACGGCTCGGGACTTGATATTTCCGTCGAACCGGGCTCTGTTTCCATCGACCACGGCTCCGGCATCGGCGCGGGTGGCTCGATCGACAATTCCGACTTCGGCATCGGCGCGGGCGGCGATGTGGATGTCGGCGGGCTTCTCACCGGCGGGGCGCAGATCGTGGCGGCTCCCGACCTTGGGAATCTCAACTCCGCCATCGGCGGCATTTCCGGACAGATCGCGCGGCTGAACGGCGCACTTTCCGGCGCGGCGGGAACGCTTGCGAACGATGTCCGGCAAATCAACAGGAAATTCGGCGAGATCACCGATACCCTTCAGACGGCGATCGACGACGCGCAGGACAATTCCTCCAACGTCATCACCGACGCGTCGGCCATCGATGTCGACCTCGTGACGCTCGGCAAGGTCAACCGCTGTGAAAACACGGCCTATGTTGACGGCGATCTGAACGTTGGCGGCATTGCGGGCTCGATGGCGATCGAATACAGCTACGACCCCGAGGACGACGTGACGGGAGACCTCTCCGCGGAGTATAAGCGCCAGTACGAGCTCAAGGCCATCATCCAGAACTGCACGAACGAGGGCGATATCCAGTCCAAGCGCAGCTACGCCGGCGGCATCTGTGGGCGCATGGATTTGGGCCTCATTACCGATTGCAGCGGCTTTGGCAGCGTCTCGAGTGATTCCGGCGACTGTGTCGGCGGCATCGCAGGCCAGACCGGCTCGACCGTTCGGGAAAGCTTCTCCAAGTGCTCGCTGTCGGGCGCAAAGTACGTTGGCGGCATCGTCGGCGCGGGTGCGGCAAAAACCGTCTCCGGCGCGGCCAGCACCGTCTCCGGCAACTACAGCATGGTCGAAATTACGAGCGCAACGCAGTTCTCCGGCGCAATTTCCGGCAGCGACGCGGGAGATTTCGCGGAAAACTACTTTGTCTCCGACAATTTGGCAGGTCTCGACACCGTGAGCCTTGCGGGCAAGGCCGAGCCGATCTCCTATGACGAGCTGCTTGACGTCGACGGCCTTCCGAAGGCGATGCGGCAGCTGGAACTGAAATTCGTCGCGGACGACGAGGTTCTGAAGGTCGAGACGTTCAACTACGGCGACTCCTTTGACGATTCCGTCTACCCTGAAATTCCCGAAAAGGACGGCTATTACGGCACGTGGGACACGAACGATCTGACGGAGCTGCACTTTGACACGACCGTGACGGTAGAGTACACGCGCTACGTTACGACCGTTCCCGGCGAAACGCGCAGAGACAGCGGACGGCCCGTCTTCTTTGTCGACGGCAGCTACGATGAAAGCGCGAAGCCGGTCGAACAGGCGCTGGCGCAGTCCAATTCCGGCCTCTGCCCGGTGAGCGCGGGTCTCGGGCAGGCGGTCAGCCACTATATGTCCGTCAATCCGTGGTATACCTGGTTCTCCCGGCCCATCACCAAAGAGGTTCTTGAGCAGTGGAGCCTGACGCTGCCGCAGGACGGCGAGAATACGCACACGGTGCATTATCTTTCTCCGAGCGAGTCTACAAGGCACCTGACCGTTTTCCTCCGGCAGGACGGCGGCTGGAAGCGCGTGCAGACCGACACCTTCGGCAGCTACCTGACCTTCGACGTCACAGGCACGCAGGCGGAAATTGCCGCGGTGACGGTCGTGCACATCTGGTGGGTCTGGGTGATCCTCGCGGTTTTGATCCTCGGCGTTCTGGCGCTTGTGATCATTCTCATCGCGAAGGCCGCGCGGAAGCACAAAAAGGCGCAGCCGGTTTCCGAAACGGAAGCTGCACAGGACGCGCAGCCGCAGAAAAAGAAATTCCCCGTCTGGCTGACGGTGCTTCTGATGCTGCTGGCATTGGCAGCGGCTGCGGCGGCGGTGTGGTTCTTCGTTTTGCGGTCGCACTTTGCGCCCTATGAGGCGCTGGTCGATCTGAAGGAGTGCGCGGAGCTTTCGATGGACG
>CAKUJL010000173.1 GCA_934661715.1 uncultured Oscillospiraceae bacterium
AGCTGAACCTGCCGTCTGCTCCCAAGCAGTTCCTGCATTACTTTGAAGAGGCCGACCGGCCGCAGACGAAGCTCGACCGGAATCTCGAGGGCGGCATGGCCGTCTCCATCGGAAGACTGCGCGAGGATACGCAGTATGACTACAAGTTCGTCTGCCTGTCTCATAATACCCTGCGCGGAGCCGCCGGCGGCGCTGTTTTACTTGCCGAACTTCTCTGCGCAGAAGGATATATTGACGCAAAATAAAAAACGATAGGGGGATTTGCTTATGAAGCAGCCCGTCTTTGAAGGTCTGGCCACAGCCATTGTCACGCCCTTCAAAAACGGTACGATCGACATCCCAACGTTTGAAAAGCTTCTCGATATGCAGATCGCGGCAGGCGTCAACGCCGTCGTCGTCTGCGGCACCACCGGCGAGAGTTCGACGCTTTCCGCGCAGGAACAGCTCATGCTCATCGCCCACGCAATGCAATATACCGCCGGACGATGCAAAATCATTGCGGGCACCGGCTCGAACGACACGGCTCACGCAATCGACATGAGCCGTGCCGCGTCGTCTATGGGCGTGTGCGCCGTGCTGGTCGTGACGCCGTACTACAATAAGTGTACGCAAAGCGGCCTCGTCGCGCACTATACGGCCATCGCCGACGCAATTGCCTGCCCCGTCATCTGCTACAATGTCCCCAGCCGCACAGGGCTCGACATGAAGGTCGAAACGTACAAGGCGCTTTCCCATCACCCGAACATCTCGGGCGTCAAGGAAGCGGGCGGCAGTCCCGCCAAGATCGCGCGGACTTTGGATGCCTGCGGGGACGACTTTTTCCTCTGGTCGGGGAATGACGACGAGGCGGTCAGTACGATGGCCCTCGGCGCGAAGGGGCTCATTTCGGTTCTTTCGAACGTCCGGCCCAAAAAGACGCTTGCGATGATCCGCGCCTGCCAGAAAAACGACTATCCGCTGGCTGCGAAACTTCAGCGTGAGCTCATGGACCTCATCGACGCCCTCTTCTGCGAGGTGAACCCCATCCCGGTCAAAAAAGCGCTGGAATTGGAGGGCATTCCAGTTGGAAACCCGCGGCTCCCGCTCACCGGCTTTTCGGACGCGAATCTTCCCCGCCTGCAAGCCGCGCTTGCCAAAACGCCGGACGCGTGATACAGTAATCTCGGTGATCACAAATGAACGAATTGACAAACATCCAGTCGCGCCTACTTTCCATGCAGGACGAAGCCTACCGCGACTTTCACAAAAGCCTCATTCCGACGCTCTCGCAGGAGCTCATCGGCGTGCGCGTGCCGCAGGTGCGAAGGCTTGCAAAGGAGCTTACGAACGCTCCCGAAAAGGACGCGTTCTTGAAGACGCTTCCGCACCGGTTCTATGAGGAAAACCTGCTGCACGCGATTTTGCTCAGCGGCGAAAAGGACCTTGACACGGCGCTCTCCGGCATAGAAGCGTTTCTTCCCTTTGTTGACAACTGGGCCGTCTGCGACGCGTTTTCCCCGAAGGTCTTCGCAAAGCACCCGCAGGAGGTTCTGGCGCAGATCCCGCGCTGGCTCTCGTCAGGTAGAGTCTACACCATCCGCTTCGGCACGAACACGCTGATGAACTACTTCCTCGGAGATTCCTTCGCGCCGGAGCAGCTGCGCATGGTCGGAAGCATCGAATCTGGTGAGTATTATGTAAACATGGGCAGAGCCTGGTATTTCGCCACCGCCCTTGCCAAGCAGGAAGCGGCCACGCTTTCCTACCTTCTGGAAAACGAGCTCGACGTGTGGACGCACAACAAAACCATCCAGAAAGCGTGCGAAAGCTACCGCATTTCCCCGGAACTAAAGGCACTTCTGCGAACAAAAAAGCGGTAATCGCCCGAATAAGCAAAAGCCAGCCGGAGACGGCTGGCTTTTTCAGCGCCACGCGGGTGTGAAGCACAGGGCGCACAGAATCATGATCACTGCAAGCAGCGCCGCCTCCCACGTTCCCGGGAAAGCCGCCGCTTGCAGCTTCTTTTTTCTGTCTGCCGGGATCATTGCCCGGCGCGTTTTGGAGAGCGCAAACCCGAGCATAGCGCCCGCGGTATTCGTCAGCAGATCGTTCACGTCCGTAATGCCGGGGCCGAACATCTGGATGCACTCGATGGAAAACAACAGGATGCACGCCGCCAGCAAAGTCTTCTTCGCGTTTTCAAATTCCGCGTACAGAAGCGGCAGCAGCATGCCCAGCGGCAAGAACAGCAGCACATTCAGCGCCGTGTCGATGGGCCCTTTGATCATGTCCACAAACGGCAGAAAATGAAACCGCGGCCGGAAGCCGAAGGGCCGCCCGATCCCCGTCACGGCAAGAACGCCCGAAAGATACAGGCCGTATAGGAGCGTCAGCAAAAGATGTGCCGCGCTCTGCGTCTTCCGCTTCACGCGCAGAAGCAGAAACCACGCGCCAAGAAACGGCAGCGACGGAAGCAGAATAGAAAACGCCCGCCCCGCAAGCTCCAGAAGCAGTTCCAGCATCGCCTACCTCGCAAAGTCCCGGACGCGGATGGCGGGAAGGTTGGCTTTCTTGCCGTGCTCGATCTCCTGCCAGCTTCTCGTGCGGCAGACCAGCGAGACGAGGTTCAGGGGAAGCCACGACGCCATAAACAGCGGGAACAGGAAAATCACGCGGTAGTCTGCCTTTCCACCCTGAATCGCCGTCAAAATCCGCGCAAACGCGGCCATTGCAAGAAAGCCCGCCAGAAGGCTCAGCGGCAGCAGCGCCAGCGCCTGGGAAAGCCTCGGCTGCGACAGCAGAAGAACGCTCGTCAGCAAAAAGCCGCCCGCCTGAAAATACGGCTGCAAGAGCATCAGGAGCATATCGAGCGCTCTCGCGCCGCCGGCTTTGAAAATGCCGGAAACAAGCTGGCCGCCTCTGGCCTGCGCCACGTCCATGACGCCGCTCGACCATCTGCGCCGCTGGCGAAGAGAGACCTTGATCTCAGTCGGCGCTTCGTCGTAAGTCACCGCCTCGGGAACGAACCAGACGCGTTCGCCCGTTTCGGCCAAATACGCCGCAAATTCCGCGTCCTCGGCGATCGTCACGCTGTTCCAGCCGCCGGAGCGCTCGAGAACAGACCGGTGCACCGCAAAGCCCGTGCCGACGAGCTTGGAAGACAGGCCGCAGTTCATGCGGGCTCTGCTGAAAAAGAAGTCGAAGCACGTAAAATACAGCCCGTAGCAGCCGCAAAGCGCCCCGTCCTCCGGGTTTTTGACGCGCATCGCGCCCTTCGCGGCTCTGGCCCCGGCGCAGAAGGCGTCGTTCATGCGCGAAAGGAAGTGTTCCTCCACGAAATTGTCCGCGTCGAACACGCAGAACGCGTCGTAGTCTTTTTGAAGCAAAGTCTCAAACGCCTCGTGCAGGGCGTCTCCCTTGCAGTGAATGTCTCCCCGCGGCCTTAAAACCGCAGCACCGGCGCGGATGGCGGCAAGAGCCGTGTGGTCGGTGCAGTTGTTCGGCATGACGTAGACGTCAAAAAGCGCCCGCGGATAGTCCTGCCGCAGAAGGCTTTCGACCAGCTGGCCCACGACCCGCTCTTCGTTCCGCGCGGCAATGACGCAGGCAAATTTCGTTTTGGGATTCGCCCGCGCAATGGGCTTCGGCTTTTTCAGCGCAAACAGCGCCACGACCAGAAAATAGAGGCTTGCCAGCTTCAGCACCAGCAGCGCCCCGGAAAGAACCTGTTGCATCTTTCTTCTCCCCCTGCCCGGAAATCTTCGATTTCCTTGTTTTTCTACAGTATAGCAGGGAGAAACCGGCCGTTCTTAAACGCGGATTTAAGAAACCCGGACGGATTGTTTAAGATTTGGTTAATGTTAAAACGCGTTAA
>CAKUJL010000174.1 GCA_934661715.1 uncultured Oscillospiraceae bacterium
CGGAGGTGTTTCCAGAGACGGTGGAAACCGAAACGGTGCAGCACGCGTGGTTTTCGCAGTTTGGCGTGAACCTTCCGCGAACAGCCCGGTTTGTGCTTTTTATAAACGGTGACGTGAGCATCAGCCACATTCTCGCGGCCTTCCGGGAGGACTGCCTGATCGCGTATACCGGCGCCCTTGCGGACCGGAAGATCGATACGATGGACGCGCTTTTGCAGACGCTTCAGATGCAGACGCTCGGCGAGCCGGAATATGCCGAACCGCAGGTTCTGAACTGGAACGGCATGGACATGGATGGAATGTCATACGACTGGCAGACGCACGAGCGCATCGAGTATGAATTTGCAGATTTCAATTTGCAGCTCTGCGGTCTGTATGGGGAAAACGACGCGCAGAAGCAGCGGCTGATTCCGGTCAGCTTTGCATTTGTCAGCGCGGAGGCGGCGATCATCGAGGGGCATATCGAGCAGAGCCCGATCTTTCAGCGCGAAGCAGCGGCAGAGGATACCTCCGGCTTTGAACCGTGCCCGTTTGAACCCTCGGCGGCAGGCTCTGCCGTTATGCGGGAAGACTGGTATGACAACGGCGTTTTTTCCAGCTACGCTGCCGTGGCCTATCCGGGATGCAGCTGGAATTACGTCGGAACGATTCTGGATATCACCGGCGACAATCTGTATGATTACGCGGGCTATGATCTGTACTGCCTCTATGATGGAGATACGGAGCGCTGGTTCCTCACGCCATATTCGCAGTATGCGCCCGCGCCGGTGGCGTACCGGTATCTTACGTCGGAAAATGGCATGAAGCTCGTTTTTCAGGATGGGACGCTTTTGGACTAGGGTGTATCTGAAAACTCCCAATGTGACCGGCAGCGAGGAGTTTTTGCGCTGAGCAAGACATTTTTCCGCAGGAATACTGACGTATTTCAAGGAAAAATGGCGCGGCGCAGCGTGAAAAGACCCGCTGTCCGGGTGCGTTGGGAGTTTTCAGATACACCCTAAGAGCAGGACGCACGCATGGAATGCAGATGGAAAACGAGGCGGAGGCGGTTTTGACAGAAGCGACAGGAAAAGAGCGGGGATCATCCGGAGTTTTTTCAACTTCTTCGACAAAGAGGCATTGAATTTATCGTACAAATCGTATATAATGGGTGCAACTATTGAGCAGAGCGGAGGTACGCTGCATGGGGCAGGTTCTGGCGGTCATATCCGGCAAGGGCGGAACCGGCAAAACTTCGGTGTGCGCCGGCGTGGCAGGGTGCCTGTGCATGGAGGGCTCGCGTGTTCTGTGCATCGACGCGGACCTCGGCCTTCGGAACCTCGATATTTCGCTCGGTATGGCCTCGGAGGCGTCCGTGTGCTTTCTGGATGTCATCCGCGGAGACTACACGCTCGAGCAGGCCCCGCGTGCGGCGGGACTTCCCGGCTTGCAGCTTCTCACCGCGCCCGCCTTTGTCCGGCCGGACGAGCTCGACGCGGAGGCCTTCGGGCGGCTGCTTTCTGAGGCGAAGGAACGCTTTGACTGGGTGCTCATCGACGCGCCCGCGGGCATCGGTGCAGGCTTTGATCTCGCCGTCCGGTTCGCAGACGAGCTGATGGTCGTGTGTCTGGCCGACCCTGCGTCCCAGCGCGACGCGGCTGCCGCGGCGGAAATTGCGTTAAAAAAGCGCGACGTTCCGGCGAAGCTCGTCGTCAACCGCGTGAGCCCGAAGCTCTTCCGGCGGATGAACGCCACCGTCGACGATATCATGGACGGCGTGGGTCTGCCGCTTCTGGGCATTGTGCCGGACGACGCGGACGTGACACTGGCGGCGGTCGAGGGAAAGCTTCTGTGCCAGTATACCTTTCAGGGCGCAAGCCTTGCCTGCCTTCATATCGCGAAACGGCTTCTTGGCCAGCGCGTGCAGCTGATGAAGATCCGGCGGAATTTTGCCGGCATGTAAAGACATCGCCGCGGCGGAGATTTCCACCGATCCCGCACTTTTCAAACCTTGACGTAACGATAAAACACGCGCCGAATTGTGCGGCGCTGCCTGAACAAAGGAGTTGAGAAGAAATGAACATCACCCTCATGGCGCATGATAAGAAAAAAGAGCTCATGGTGCAGTTCTGCACCGCATATAAGTCCATTCTCTCCAAGCACAGTCTGTCCGCTACGGCGGCGACGGGACGGCTTGTTTCCGAGGCTACGGGTCTTCCGGTCGCGCTGTTTTTGTCCAAGAATCAGGGCGGTCACCAGCAGGTCGACGCACGCATTGCGTACAATGAAATTGACCTCGTCATCATGTTCTCCGACCCCAACGACACAGACCCCTGGGAAGACCAGCGCATCATGCGCACGCTCCGGCTGTGCGACATGCACAACGTCCCCTGCGCGACGAACCTTGCATCGGCGGAAATGCTGATCCTGGGTCTGCAGCGCGGCGACCTCGACTGGAGAATGATGGTCAAGTCCAAAAAGATCCACTGAGCAGCAGACAGCAAACTTCATATCCGCGACGACACGGAAGCAGTAACGCACAAAACACCCGGGCAGAGAGGAAATCCGAGGCTGAAAGATTTCTGCGGGCATACGCGCGAAGGACATCCGCCGAGCGGGCGTATAAGAGAATTTCTCGAAATCGCCGGACGCCGCCCCGAAAGCTGCGGCAAAGAGGAAGGGCGAAGCTCTTCGAACTTGGGTGGCACCACGAAGTATGTACGGTACTCTCGTCCCAATTGTTTGGGATGGGAGTATCTTTTTATTTACACAGGAGAAAATTACACGGTTGTACGAACGAAAAAATGTAGGGGCGGACGACTCTGTCCGCCCATTGGCGGTGTGATTTTGCCGCAATTTTTCACGTTTTGAACTTTTTCCTGCGGGCGGACAGAGTCGTCCGCCCCTACGAAAACCGTGCAATGGAATATTTGCAACAACATAGAGAGGAACACAGACATGGCACAAATCAGACCGCACACGCTCTCCGGGTTTATGGAGCTGCTTCCGGGGCCGCAGGCCCAGATGGAGGCGATGATGGAGGTTCTGCGCAGGACCTACAGCTTATACGGCTTCTGCCCGCTCGATACCCCGGCAATTGAAGCAGCCGACGTGCTGCTGGCAAAGGGCGGCGGCGAAACCGAAAAGCAGATCTACCGCTTCCAGAAGGGAGACAGCGACCTGGCACTTCGCTTTGACCTGACCGTCCCGCTGGCAAAGTACGTGGCGCTGCACTACAATGAGCTCTCCTTCCCCTTCCGCCGCTACCAGATCGGCAAGGTCTACCGCGGCGAACGCGCCCAGAGAGGCCGCTTCCGCGAGTTCTATCAGGCGGATATCGACATCATCGGAGACGGCAAGCTCTCGATCGTCAACGAAGCGGAAATTCCGTCGATTATCTATAAGACCTTCCGCTCGATGGGCCTTACGCGCTTCCAGATCCGCGTCAACAACCGCAAAATTCTCAACGGCTTCTACGCAATGCTGGGGCTTTCTGAAAAGTCGGGCGATATCATGCGCACGGTGGACAAGCTCGACAAGATCGGCGCAGAGAAGGTCGGCGAGATTCTGATCGAGGACTGCGGCCTGACGCGTGAGCTTGCGGACGAAATTCTCAGATTCATCGCCATCCGCGGCACGAACGCGGAGGTTCTTTCGAGTCTGGAAGGCTACCGCGGCAGAAACGAAACGTTCGATCTGGGCCTCGACGAGCTGACGACGGTCACGAAATACCTCGCGGCCTTCGGCGTGCCGGAGGAGAATTTCGCCGTCGACCTCACGATCGCGCGTGGACTGGACTACTACACCGGCACGGTCTACGAGACGACGCTTCTGGACCATCCGGAGATCGGCTC
>CAKUJL010000175.1 GCA_934661715.1 uncultured Oscillospiraceae bacterium
TCAAGGAAAAATGGCGCGGCGCAGCGTGAAAAGACCCGCTGTCCGGGTGCGTTGGGAGTTTTCAGATACACCCTAAGTGTTTGTTTAATCGTTAGGGCGAAAGCTGCGCCCCATATTGGGGCGCGAACCTGGGGGATTGATTCAGAGGTCCCCTATATCAAAGTTCGATCTCACAGTCGGGCTCGACCTTCTTGCAGGCCTTCAGAACGTCCTTCATAACGGACTTGGCGTCTGCTCCTTCGGCGAATTCCACGATCATTTTCTGCGTCATGAAATTGACGGTTGCTTTTGCAACGCCCTCGGTCTTGTTGGCGGCTTCTTCCATGAGGTTTGCGCAGTTGGCGCAGTCGACTTCGATCGCATAGGTCTTTTTCATGATAGGTTCTCCTTTTCAGCTTGCTTAAATGATTAAGCACTTGTTTAATTCTTATGGCCGTAGTATAATAGAGCCAACGGGAGAAGTCAAGGCGCCTTGGCCGGATGCGTCCAAAGAGGCGAAAAGCTTTTCCGATCGGGCGAAAAGGGGAGAGGTACATGGAACAAAAGCATCTGCCGCACCACCACGGCGAGGAAGGACATATTGCCGCGCTCGGCAGGGAGCTGTCGAAGGTCGATAAATTCCAGACCATCGCGGACGTGTTCCGCCAGCTCGGAGACACGACGAGGGTCCGCATTTTCTGGCTGTTGTGCCACTGCGAGGCGTGCGTGGTCAACATTTCGGCGATGATGGAGATGTCGAGTCCCGCGGTGTCGCATCATCTGCGGGCGCTGAAGGGAAGCTCGCTCATCGTCTCGCGCCGCGAGGGAAAAGAGGTCTACTACCGCGCCGCCGACACTGCGCAGGCAAAGCTCTTGCACCAGATGATCGAGCGGGTCATGGAGATCGCCTGCCCGGAGGAGGACGAGTATGGAGCATAAATCGTGCAATTGCGCGTGCTGCCGCGAGGCCGCGTCCCAGAATCACGGAAACTTCGCGCTTTTTCCCGGCGTTCTGCTCTCCTACCTGCCGGACGCGGCGCAGGAGCAGGCGGAGGGCGCGGAGGACTATGCCCTGCGGCTTTACCACTGCCGAACAGGAAACGTCACGTTTTCTTTTGCGGCGCAGCCGCCCGTCACGCTGCACGCAGGCGAGCTTGCCATCTGGCGGGAGGGAAGCTTTTTGGAGGCGAAGATGGAGCCGGACGAGGAATTCGCGGGGCTTATTTTGCGCATGGACCTCAAAAAGCTCACCGAGCAGCCGCCGGAAAATCTGCGCGGGACGGACATCACCGGAGAGCGGCTCTTTGATCTCTACGGCACGCAGAAAACGCTTGAGCCGCAAAAGGCCGAGGGCGATACCGCGGCGGCAATCGGCCTTCTATACGACCGTCCGGCAGAGACCGCGCCTGTCTGGAGAGCCCTTGCCGCGCAGGCGCTTTTATTGAGCCTTGGGGAAAAAACCGCGCACGAAGAGCCGCCGGAGGAACTTGGCCCCTGCACGACGGAGCAGGCGCGGCTCATTCGCGAGGTGCACCGGGAGCTGACGCAGAATCTGGACAAGCGCGTGACGATCGAGGAGCTTTCCAAGCGGTACCTCATGAACCCGACGACACTCAAGCAGGCGTTCAAATCCGTCTACGGCGCGTCTCTGGCCGCGCACATGAAGGAGCACCGCATGGGAAAGGCGGCGCAGCTTCTGCGCGAGACGGAGCTTCCCGTGGCCGAGATCGCGCGCATGGTCGGCTACGAGAGCCAGAGCAGGCTCACGGCCGCGTTCAAGGAATATTTCGGCCTCACGCCCAAGGAATACCGCAAAGGGCATTGAGAGAACGCGCCGGACGTGCTATGATAGGAAAAAGAACAAAAGGGAGGCAGGTTATATGAAGGTACTGAATTTCGGCTCTGTGAACATCGACTATGTCTATCAGATGGCGCATTTTATCAGACCCGGCGAGACCGCGCCGTGCCAAGCGCTTACGACCGGCTGCGGCGGCAAGGGGCTCAACCAGTCCATCGCGCTGGCAAAGGCCGGAACGAAGGTCTATCATGCGGGACTTTACGGCAAAGAAGGGCAGTTCCTGCTTGATAAAATGAACGCCGCGGGCGTCGATACGGGTTTCATGCGTCTGGGCGAGGGCCCCAACGGCCACGCGATCATTCAGGTAGAAAAAAGCGGGCAGAACTGCATCATTTTATACGGCGGCACGAACCGGCAGGTGACGGACGGCTACGTCGACGAGGTGCTGGCGCACTTTGAAAAAGGCGACGTGCTCGTTTTGCAGAACGAGATCAACAATATGCCCTATCTCATGAAAAAGGCGCACGAAAAGGGTCTTCGCATCGCCTTCAACGCCGCGCCCTACGGCCCGGAGGTGCTGGCGTACCCGCTGGAGACGGTGACGTGGCTGATCGTCAACGAGGTAGAAGGCGCGGGACTGTCCGGAAAAGAGGACTTTGACGAGATCGCCGAAACGCTCGTGCGCAAATACCCCGGCGTGACGGTCATGCTGACGATGGGAAAAAGCGGCTGCCTTTATAAAAGCGCGGAGGAAACGGTGCGCGTTCCGGCCTGCCGCGTGGACGCCGTCGACACCACCGCCGCCGGAGACACCTTCATCGGCTACTTTGTGCGCGGCATGATCGAGGGTCTTCCGGTCGAAGAAACACTCAAGCAGGCGACCGTCGCCAGCGCCATCGCCGTCACAAAACCCGGCGCAGCAGACTCGGTTCCCGCCCTGGAAGAAGTGCTGGCATCGGAACTTCTGGGGACGATTTAAGAGAACGAAAGAGGGACGCTTCGGCGTCTCTTTTTTTGCGCGAACATCAATCGGGAACAAATTTCGGCAATATCGAACGAAAAACGCTTGCCGCAGAATGCGCAACATGATACACTAAACAAAACGCGATCAAAGGAGACCGGACGTATGGCAGAGCTTGAAAGCAAAACAATTCATTCCGTGGCGAAGGCGATAAAGCTTCTCGATCTGCTTACCGAGCGGACGAAGCCCGCAACGCTGACCGAGCTCTATCAGGCCACGGGCTGGCCGAAGAGCACGATCCACGGCCTGCTTTCGACCATGCGCGAGGCCGGCCTCATCGAGCAGACGCCCAACGGCCGCTACTGGCTGGGCATCCGGCTGTTTGAGTACGGCTGCGCGGTGTCCAACGCGTGGGACATCGGCTCAATCGCACGGCCGCACATGCAGAAGATCTGCGCCGAGCTGGGAGAATCGGTGTTTTTGTCCGTTTTTGACCGCGCCGCCGTCGTGACGCTGGCCGAAGAAGAGAGCCGGGCAAGTCTTCGCGTGGTCTCCGAGGTCGGCGCCCGCCTTCCCATCCACTGCACGTCGCAGGGAAAACTGTTTCTGGCAAATTTATCCGCCGCGGAGTGCCGCAGGCTCCTGTCCATTTCGGAGTTCAAGGCCTACACGCCGCACACGCTCATCTCCGCCGAGCAGCTCCAGCCCGAGCTTCAGAAGATCCGCGAACAGGGCTATGCCGTGGAAAACGGGGAATACAAGGTCGGCCTGCGCTCTGTCTCCGCGCCGGTGCGCGATGTGACGGGCGAGGTGCGCTACGCCGTGGGCGTGGTCGGCATGTTCCGGCAGGTGTATTCTGAGGATTTCCTGCTTGCCACGCGCCTGGTCTGCGAGGCTGCCGCCGCCATCTCCCGCGCCATCGGCTACAGAGCGTAGGGGCTTAAAAAGTTTTTTGCCGAAATGCGAAAAAATTGCTTGACAATTTGGCCTTCATCCATTATAATCAGCCTTGCTGTTTGAGTTGCTGGTATAGCTCAGTTGGTAGAGCAGCTGATTTGTAATCAGCAGGTCGGGGGTTCGAGTCCGTCTACCA
>CAKUJL010000176.1 GCA_934661715.1 uncultured Oscillospiraceae bacterium
CGCCCGGCCTACGCCATCGAGTACGACTGCGTCGACCCGACTGAGCTTCTGCCGACGCTGGAATGCAAAAAGGTCCCCGGCCTCTACGGCGCGGGCCAGTTCAACGGCTCTTCGGGCTATGAAGAGGCGGCGGTGCAGGGCTTCGTCGCGGGCGTGAACGCGGCGCTCAAAATCAAGGGCGAAGAGCCGATGATCTTAAAGCGCATGGACGGCTACATCGGAACGCTCATTGACGATCTCGTCACCAAGGGCACGAACGAGCCGTACCGGATCATGACCTCGCGGTCTGAATACCGGCTTTTGCACCGGCAGGATAACGCAGACCAGCGCCTGAGCCCCATCGGCCACCGCATCGGCCTTGTGTCGGACGCGCAGTATGAGGCGGTTCTGGAAAAATACCGCACGGTCGAGCGGGAGATCAAGCGGCTGGAGGCAACCGGCGTTCCGGAGAGCGCAGGCCTCAACGAAATGCTCACAGAGCGCGGCACGGCGCCGGTCAAAAATTCCGCGCGGCTTTCCGACTTATTGCGCCGCCCGCAGATCGGCTATGACGACCTCGCGCCATTTGACCCCGAGCGGCCGGAATTATCGCCTGCCGTGCGCGAAGCGGTCGAAATTCAGATGAAATACGCGGGCTATATCGCGCGGCAGCAGCGGCAGGTGGCGGAGCTTGCACGCGAGGAAAACCGGCTGCTCCCCGATTCGATCGACTATTTTTCGATCACCGGTCTTCGCGTCGAGGCGCGGCAGAAGCTCAGCGACATCCGACCCCTTTCCATCGGGCAGGCCGGACGCATTTCCGGCGTCTCGCCGAGCGACATTGCGGTGCTGCTCATCTGGCTTTCTCAGCACGAACAGGAGGCATAAGCATGTATTTTGATTCCCACGCGCACCTGGATGACGCGCGGTTCGAGGCCGACTTTGCCGATATTCTCGCCCGGATGCGGCAAAATGGCGTGACGGCGATGATGAACATCGGCTGCGACCTTCCCTCGTCTGAAAATTCCGTCCGCATGGCAGAAAAATTCGACTGGGTCTGGGCCGCCGTCGGCAGCCATCCGGACGATGCCGGCCACGTGGATGAAGCGAGAATCGCTGTCTACAAAAAGATCTGCGAAAACCCGCGCGTGAAGGCCATCGGCGAAATTGGCCTGGATTATCACTACGAGGATATTCCGCGCGAAATGCAGCAGAAGGCCTTCCGGATGCAGATGCAGCTGGCCAAAGAACTCGATCTGCCGGTCGTGGTGCATGAGCGCGAGGCGCACGAAGACGGGCTCAAAATCGTCGACGAGTTTCCGGAGGTCAAGGGCGTTTTCCACTGCTACTCGGGAAGCCTCGAGATGGCGAAGGAGCTGATGAAACGCGGCTGGTACCTTGGCTTTACCGGCGTTGTGACCTTCAAAAACGCACGGAAGGCCGTCGAGGTCGCGCAGAATATTCCGCTGGAGCGCATTCTGATCGAGACCGATTGCCCGTATATGGCCCCCGAGCCCTTCCGCGGACGGCGCAATGACCCGTCGCTCGTTCCCTACGTCGCGTCCAAAATCGCGGCGCTTCGCGGCCTCACGCCGGAAGAGGCCGGACAGGCGACAAGCGAAAACGCCAGACGCCTTTTCCGAATCTCATAACGCAAAAATCCCGCCTGCCATTGCCGACAGACGGGATTTTTCGATCACTTATCGCTCGTAGCCATTTGGATTGTTCTTCTGCCAGTTCCACGAGTCGCGGCACATGTCGGCGACGTCGCGCTTGGCGGTCCAGCCGAGGACCTTCCCGGCCTTTTTGGGGTCTGCGTAGACCGTGGCGAGGTCGCCGGCCCGCTTTTCGCCGATGATATACGGAACCTCGACGCCGTTGACGCGCGAGAACGTGTTGACCATCTCCAGAACGCTCACGCCGTGACCCGTGCCGAGATTGAAGACCTCGCAGCCCGCGTGGCTTTCCGCGTACTGAAGCGCCGCCAGATGGCCTTCGGCCAGGTCCATCACGTGGATATAGTCGCGCACGCCGGTGCCGTCGGGCGTGTCGTAGGTGTCGCCGTAGATGGTCAACTGCGGGAGCTTGCCGACGGCCACCTGCGTGATATACGGCATGAGATTGTTCGGGATGCCGTTCGGATTTTCGCCGATGAGGCCCGATTCATGTGCGCCGATGGGGTTAAAGTACCGCAGCAGCACCACGTGCAGGCTCTCGTCGGCCTTCGACGCATCCTTCAGGATCTGCTCGATCATGTACTTTGTCCAGCCGTAGGGGTTCGAGCAATGGCCGGTGTCGGCGGCCTCGGTCAAGGGCGCGGGCTGATCGCCGTAGACCGTCGCGGAGGACGAGAAGACGAACTGCTTGCAGCCGAATTCCTGCATGACCTCCAGAACGCTCAGACACGAGTCGAGGTTGTTGCGGTAGTAAGCCAGCGGCAGGCGAACCGACTCGCCCACGGCCTTGAGCCCCGCGAAATGGATGACGCCGGTGATGAACTGCTCGGCAAAAATATCGCGCAGCGCCCGCTTGTCGCAGACGTCTACATTATAAAGCGGCGGGCGCTTGCCGGTGATCTTTTCGATGCGCTCCAAAACGAGCGGCGAGCTGTTTGAAAAATTATCCGCCAGCACCACGTCCACACCCGCGTTCAGGCAGGCCACAGCCGTGTGCGAGCCGATGAATCCCGCGCCGCCGGTCAGTAAAATAGCCATATGAAATACCTCCTACTCCGTTTCCGGATTCACCGGCAGTATAGCACTTTGCTTCCGGAAATGCAAGCAGGGTGCGCCGCATTTTACGGTGCACCCTGTCTTTTGTGTTTGGCTTATTCGTTCTCCAGCGCCATCACCTTGTCGATGCGGCGCTGATGGCGTTCGGCGTGGGAAAATTCCGTCGAAAGCCACGTGTCGACGATCTCGAGAGCCAGCATTTCGCCCGTAACACCGGCGCCGATGGCCATCATGTTGGTGTCGTTGTGCTCACGGGTGAGCCGGGCGGACATGACGTCGGACAGAAGGGCGCAGCGGACACCCTTGACCTTGTTGGCCGTGATGGATACGCCGATGCCGGTCGTGCAGACGACGATGCCGCGGTCACATTCGCCGGAAGCGACAGCCTTTGCCGCCGGACCCGCGAAGTCGGGATAGTCGCAGCTGGTCTTGTCATAGCAGCCGAAGTCCTTGTAGGCAAGGCCCTTCTTGTCCAGATGCTTCATAATGGCCTGCTTGAGATCAAACGCGCCGTGGTCACATGCAAGTGCGATCATGTTGTTTCCTCCTGCTTTTTGTTTGTTTGATTCTATGATACACGCTGTATCGCCGAGATGCAAGGGCAATCCCAAAAAAATCGCGGGCCTCTGGCCCGCGATTTTTAAGTTTGCGATTAGTCGACGTAGTTGACGGTGATGCCCTCGATTTCGGGGTTGACGTTGTCGGAGTTGTTGTCGACAACGATCTCGCCGCTCATCAGCTTGGCATGGACAGTCTCATACTGCTCCATGGTGAAGGAGTTGAATCTCCAGGAGCCTTCCGCGGTCGGGATGCCGACATAGTCGCCGGAGGACAGGGAGTAGGTGATGAACTGGCCGCCGTAGGTGCCGTCCCATTCGCCGGCTTCCAGAGCGCCGAGGATGGTCTCGGTAACGTTCTGCAGGCCCTTCATAGCGGACGTGACGATGCAGGCGTCGATGTAGCTCTGGTCGACGTCAACGCCGACGACCTTTGCGCCATGGATGTTGGCTGCTTCAACAGCGGAGGTGTAGATGCCGCCGCCGCAGGCAAAGACGATCTCGGTGCCGCCTGCGTACCAGCCTTCCATCTTCGCGGTGATGTTGGCATCGCCGAAGAACTG
>CAKUJL010000177.1 GCA_934661715.1 uncultured Oscillospiraceae bacterium
TTCCAGGATTACGTGCAGCCGAACAACGTCGTCGAGAGCGGCGAGTTTGACGCCAACTACTTCCAGCACATCCCCTACCTGGAGAACTTCAACGAAGAGCAGGGCACGCACCTTGTAAACGCGGGCGGCATCCACTATGAGCCGTTCGGCATCTATCCGGGCACCAAGGCAAGCCTCGACGAGATCGCCGAGGGCGACACCATCGCCGTTCCGAACGACACCACGAACGAAGCGCGTGCGCTGCTGCTGCTGCAGGACAACGGCATTCTCAAGCTCAAGAAAGGCGCGGGTCTGACCGCAACCGTTCTTGACATCGAAGAAAACCCCTACAACGTTGAAATTCTCGAGCTCGAGGCCGCGCAGGTCCCGCGTGTGAAGGACGAGGTCGCCTACGTCGTTCTCAACGGCAACTACGCGCTCGACGCCGGCTTCTCCGTCGCAAAGGATTCTCTGGCGTATGAAAAGTCCGACTCCGACGCGGCCAAAACGTACGTGAACGTCATCGCCGTGAAGGAAGGCAACGAAAACTCCGAGAAGATCCAGGCGCTGGTCGCGGCGCTCAAGTCCGACACCATCCGCCAGTACATCGTGGATACCTACGACGGCGCGGTCGTTCCCTTCGACGACTGATACCACAAGCACAGAGCGCACCCGAAAACCGGCTGCGCTCTGTTTCCCTGTCTAAAAACCATGCCGGGCCCTTCAAAACCCGGCAGAAACGAGGAATTTGATGAAACCGGTCATTCGATTAGAGCATATTGAGAAGGTCTTTACAGACGGAAAGGAAGACTTCGAGGCCCTGCGCGATGTGTCGCTGGAGGTCAACGAGGGCGATATTTTCGGCATCATCGGCCTGTCCGGCGCGGGAAAGAGCACGCTGGTGCGCTGCCTGAACCTGCTCGAGCGCCCGACCGCCGGCAAGGTCTATGTCAACGACAAGGACATGATGGCCTTATCCGACACCGAGATCCGCCGCTGCCGCCAGAAGATCGGCATGGTCTTCCAGCACTTCAACCTTCTCATGCAGCGCACGGTGCTCGGCAACGTCTGCTTCCCGCTCGAGATCGCCGGCATGAGCAAAAAGGACGCAAAAAAACGCGCGGTGGAGGTCTTGAAGCTCGTCGGCATCGAGGACAAGGCCAACGCCTACCCCTCGCAGCTCTCCGGCGGCCAGAAGCAGCGCGTCGCGATCGCAAGAGTTCTGGCAAACGACCCCGAGATCATCCTCTGCGATGAAGCGACCAGCGCCCTCGACCCCATGACCACCGAATCCATCCTCGCATTGCTGCAAAAGATCAATCTCACGCAGCACATCACCATCGTCGTCATCACGCACGAGATGAAGGTCGTCCAGCAGATCTGCAACCGTGTGGCCGTTCTCGACGAAGGCCGCATTCAGGAGACCGGCCCTGTGGAGGAGGTCTTCACACACCCGCAGACAAGAGCGGCAAAGCGCCTCGTCCTTGCCCGCGCAGCAGGAGAAGCGGAGCCCTGCGTGAAGCTGGCGCTTCCGGAGGACGAACAGGAGCTCGCGGCGCTGATGGAATACGTCAGGGCGCATCATCTCAAGGTATTGGAGGGAGAAGAACATGTTTGAGCCCGGCATGGTGCAGACGCTTCTGGAGGGCGTTCGCGACACGTTATACATGGTTCTGGCCTCCACGGCCTTCGGCTATCTTCTGGGTCTGCCGCTCGGCATTCTCCTGTGCCTCACGGGAGAAAACGGCATCCGCAAAAACCCGGTCGTCTACCGCGTTCTGGACATCATCGTGAACCTCATCCGAAGCGTTCCGTTTCTGATTCTGCTGATCCTCGTCTCGCCGTTTACCAAGTGGCTGGTCGGCAAGAGCTACGGCGCGACGGCGACAGTCGTCTCCCTTGTCATCGCGGCGGCGCCCTTTATCGCGCGTATGGTCGAGTCGAGCCTCAACGAGGTCGATCAGGGCGTCATTGAAGCGGCCAAGAGCATGGGCGCGACGGACGGCACGATCATCTTCAAGGTTTTGATCGGCGAGGCCAGAACGTCGCTTCTTGTCGGCGTGACGATCGCGCTGGGAACGATTCTGGGCTATTCCGCGATGGCGGGCGTGCTCGGCGGCGGCGGTCTCGGCGATATCGCCATCCGCTACGGCTATTACCGGTATCAGTCCGACGTGATGTGGGTGACGGTCATCCTGCTCGTCGCCCTCGTGCAGGTCCTGCAGGGCATCGGTATGCTGCTGTCGAAAAAGCTTGACCACAGAAGACACTAAGCGCAGCCTTGCAGAGGCGGACATGCCCGCATCGGCCCTTTGGAATCGCACCGACTTGTAGGGGCGGACGACTCTGTCCGCCCGGCAGAAAAATGTTCGAGACGCGAACATCTGCGGCGAATTCGTAGGGTGTATCTGAAAACTCCCAACGCACCCGGACAGCGGGTCTTTTCACGCTGCGCCGCGCCATTTTTCCTTGAAATACGTCAGTATTCCTGCGAAAAAATGTCTTGCTCAGCGCAAAAACTCCTCGCTGCCGGTCACATTGGGAGTTTTCAGATACACCCTAGTTCCCCAGGGCCGACAGAGTCGTCGGCCCCTACAAACAAGACGGAATAACAGCCGATATATACTTGTGGCCGCCGCGTATGCGGCGGCCTTTTTCTGAGAAAGGACAATTCCCATGAACTCCAAAAAAGACGCGTTCAGAAAGGCGTTCACCGCGTCGATCCCGATTCTTTGCAGCTACTTATTTCTCGGCATGGCCTACGGCATTCTGATGCAGGAGCACGGCTTTACCTGGGCGCAGTCGCTTTTGACGAGCGCGGTGGTGTATACGGGCGCGTTTCAGTTTGTGCTCATTACGTTTTTGTCAAGCGGCGCGTCGATTCTGACCATTGCCGTGACGGCGCTTTTCATGAACAGCCGCCAGAGCTTTTACAGCCTGACGTTTCTGAACGACTTCAAGCAGATGGGAAAGCGCGAGGTCTACATGATCCACTCGATGACGGACGAGACCTACGCCGTCAACTGCACGCTGGAAGATCTCCCGCCGGAAGAGCGGCGCGAGACGATGTTTTACCTTGCGGTGCTGAGTCAGCTTTACTGGACGGCGGCCTCCGCGCTCGGCGGTATGCTCGGGCAGATCATCCCCTTTGATATGACGGGCATCGATTTTTGCATGACGGCGCTTTTTGTGACGATCTTCCTCGACCAGTGGGAGAAGGCGAAGCGTCACGCGCCGGCACTGACGGGGCTCTGCACGGCGATCGTCGCTCTGGCCGTTTTCGGCGCAAACGGCTTCATGCTCCCGGCGCTGCTGGCGTCTTCCGGAATTCTCCTCTACGCGGGAAGAAAGGAGGCGCAATCATGAGCACCGGCCGGTTTCTTCTGATCATCCTTGTCTCGTTCGCCTGCACGTTTTTCCTGCGGGCGCTGCCGTTTCTGGCGTTTTCGGGCGAGCGAAAAATGCCCGCGTGGATGGAGCGGCTCAGCCACGCGCTGCCGCCTGCCATTATGGCGGTGCTGGTCGTGTACTGCCTCAAGAGCGTGCCGGATGAATGGTATCCGGGTGGACTGTGCCAGCTGCTGGGCGTTATCGCAACGGCGCTCGTGCACAGGTGGAAGCACAACACGTTTTTGAGCATCCTCCTCGGCACGGCGGTCTATATGATCTTGATTCGAATCCTGTAAATGGTGAGCGCCGAAATGTTCGGGCCGCATGAGACACTAGGGTGTATCTGAAAACTCCCAATGTGACCGGCAGCGAGGAGTTTTTGCGCTGAGCAAGACATTTTTCCGCAGG
>CAKUJL010000178.1 GCA_934661715.1 uncultured Oscillospiraceae bacterium
TCCAGCAGGCAAAAGGGATCGAACGACTCGATGCAGAAAACGCCCTTATACGTGTCCAGCCGCTCGCAGACGGCCTTTGTGAGGGCAAGGTGGTTTCCGTTCGCGGACTTTAATTCGATGATGAGCGGCGTCATTTCCTCGAACAGCGCCAGCACCTCGTCAAAAAGAGGAATCTGCTCTTCGGTTCCCTCCAACCGAAGCTTCTTGAGCTCCGGCAGCGTCAGATCTTCGATCCTCCCGCTTGCGCCCGTGCAGCGCGTAAGATCGGAGTCGTGAAAGACCGCCAGCGTCCCGTCCTTGAGAAGATGCACGTCCAGCTCCGCGCCGAAGCCGTGTTCGATCGCCCGGCGGAACGCGGGGAGGCTGTTTTCCGGGATCTGCGGCTTGTCATGGTAGCCGCGGTGGGCAAAGCGGTACGCGCGAAGCGTTTTCCAGAGGGGGTGGTTTCTTCGGCCCTGTAGGGAAAGCGCATAAAGCACCGCTAAAATCAGTAAAATAACGAGAGTTTTCATGAAAAGTCCTTCTTTTTCTTAATCGTCCATTTCTTCAAAAGCTTCCAGTCCCTTTTTCGCCTCGGCCTTTCCGTCGCCGTGGCGCACGAAGCACATGGTCACGAACGACAGTGCTACAAACGTGGCCGCATACGGGAAAAGAATTTTATAGCTGATATTTCGCATCAGCGTGCCGGCAAGAACCGGCGTCACGACCTGCGCGGCCATGGAGGCGGTGTAGTAAAAGCCGGTGAATTTTCCGACATCCGAACCGCGGCACATCTCGACGACCATCGGAAGGGAGTTTACATTGATGGCCGCCCACGCAAGGCCCACGAGCGCGAAGACGAGGAACATGACGGCGTTGATGCGCGAAAAAGCCGTCGTGAGCACATAGCCCAGCGCGAAGCACACGGCAAGAAGCAAAACGCCCAGCTGAATCGTCTTCTTCCGCCCGATTTTGGAGGCTAACGCGCCGATGGGGATATAGGACACGATCGCGCCGCCCGTCGCCACCAGAAGGCACGTCGACGCACCGCCGAGCCCCTGCCCCATGACGGCATCGACATACGTCGTAAACCACGTGGTCACGCCGTTATAGCCCGCGAACCACAGTGCGATGGACGCAAGCAGAAATCCCAGACTGCGCCGGACTGGCTTTGGAAGCACCTCGTTTCCCGCCTCGTCGTGCGTCGCGAGGTTCCACTCCGGGTGCTTTTCTTCGAGCGCCCGGTTTTCCTCTGCCAGCTTCGGCTCTTTGATGGTCAGGAACAAAATGCCGACGGAGACGAACATGATGGCCGACACGATCAGAAAAAGCGGCTGATAATCGAGCCTGTCGCCTTTTGTAAGGCCCATGGCGTCCAGCCGTTTCTGCGAGTACAAAACCGCCGCTACAGCTAAGTACAGCATCCCGCCGACGGCTCCCATGAGGTTGATGATCGCGTTGGCCCGGGAGCGAAGGGGCTTCGGCGTGAGATCGGGCATCAGCGCGACCGCGGGAGAGCGGTACGTTCCCATCGCGATGAGAAGAAGCCCCAGCACGATCACAAAGCTTGCCGTTTTGAACCCCGAGGGGCTTGCCGCGTAGCTGTTGTCGATGATGGGAAGAAGGTTCATGAGGATCACCGCGCAGCCGGTCCCGAAGAGGATGTACGGCATGCGTTTTCCGATCTTCGTGTCGGTTTTATCCGAACGCGCCCCGAAAAATGGCAGCAGGAACAGCGCCAGAATGTTGTCCGCCGCCATAATCGCGCCCGAGAACGTCTCGTTCATGTGGAAGGTTTTCGTCAGAATCAGCGGCACCACGCTGTCATACATCTGCCAGAAGGCGCAGATGGACAAAAACGCGAGGCCGGTGAGGATGGTGCGTCGGTTGTTGAGCTTCATAGGTGCGGCTCCTTCGTACTAAAATACTGGTTTTATTATAGCTTTTCACCCCCGATTTGACAAGCGCGGAGCAGCCCGGTACAATAGACAAAACAACCTTGGTGCGCAAAAGGAGCGTGAAGAATATGCAGAAGCTTCCCGAAACATTGGCGCAGAAGCTCTGCGCGTGGTATGACGCGGGGCACCGCGAGCTTCCGTGGCGGCAGGACACGAGGCCCTACCCCGTGTGGCTGTCCGAGATCATGCTCCAGCAGACGAGAGTCGAGGCGGTGAAGGGCTATTACGCGCGGTTTTTGCGGGAGCTTCCGACGATCGAAGATCTATCGCGCTGCCCGCCTGACCGGCTCACGAAGCTCTGGGAGGGGCTCGGATATTACAGCCGCGTGCGGAACCTGCAAAAGGCGGCGCAGGTCATTCAGGACACCTACGGCGGACGCTTCCCCGAGACGTTTGAGGCCGTGCGTGCGCTTCCGGGCATCGGCGATTATACGGCGGGCGCGATCTGCTCGATCTGCTTTGGTCTTCCCACGCCCGCGGTGGACGGAAACGTGCTGCGCGTTTTATCGCGCGTGATGGAAGACGAAGCGCCCATCACAAACCAGAAAACAAAAAACGCCTGCCGCGAAGCCCTCGTCCCCGTTTATCAAAATGGCCCGCGCGGCACGCTCACGCAGGCGCTCATGGAGCTTGGGGCCATGGTCTGCGTCCCGAACGGGGCTCCGAGGTGCGAAAGCTGTCCCCTGCGCGAGATTTGTCTGGCGAACCTTCACGGCACGCAGGATAAATTCCCCGTCAAGGAGGCGAAAAGGCCGAAGCGCGAGGAGCACCGGACAGTTTTCGTGCTGCAATGCGAAGATGCGCTTGCCGTCCGGAAGCGGCCGGGCAAAGGGCTTCTTGCGGGGCTCTGGGAGCTTCCGAATGTCGAAGGAACGCTTCCCGCGGAGCAGGCGCTGGCCTTCGCGGAAGAGGCCGGGTGCGAGCCCTTCGAGCTTCAGAAAAGCGTCGAGCGCACGCATGTTTTTACGCACATCATCTGGAAAATGCGGTGCTATTATCTTCTATGCCGCGAAAAATCGCCGGAATTTGTCTGGGCCGGCGCAGAACGAAGACGCACGGACGTCGCGCTTCCCACGGCGTTCCGGATGTTTGTGGAGGAATGAAAAAATCCCCGCGCAGAAGCTTTCTGCGCGGGGATTTGCGGCGTTATTGGAATATCAGCCGATGTTCGGCAGAGTCGCGAGGCTCTTTGCGAGCTGCTCGTCGGTGGGGATGGTGTCGGTCATGGTGCCGTTGTTGAAGGATTCGTAGGCGTAGAGATCGAAGTAGCCCGTGCCGGTGAGGCCGAAGAGGATGGTCTTTTCTTCGCCGGTTTCCTTGCACCCCAGCGCTTCGTCGATGGCCGCGCGGATGGCGTGGCTGGACTCGGGCGCGGGGAGGATGCCCTCGACTCTTGCAAAATACTCCGCCGCCTCAAAGACGCTCGTCTGTTCTACAGCTCTTGCCTCCATCAGTCCGTCGTGGTAGAGCTGAGAGAGCGTCGAGCTCATGCCGTGGTAGCGAAGGCCGCCCGCGTGGTTGGCAGAGGGAATGAAGCCGGAGCCGAGCGTGTACATCTTCGCCAGCGGGCAGACCATGCCGGTGTCGCAGAAGTCGTAGGCGAACTTGCCGCGCGTGAAGCTCGGGCAGGACGCGGGCTCGACGGCGATGATGCGGTAGTCCGCTTCCCCGCGCAGCTTTTCGCCCATAAAGGGAGCGATCAGGCCGCCGAGGTTCGAGCCGCCGCCGGCGCAGCCGATGATGATATCGGGCTTGACGCCGTATTTATCGAGCGCTGCCTTCGCCTCCAGACCGATGACCGACTGGTGAAGCAGAACCTGATTGAGAACGCTGCC
>CAKUJL010000179.1 GCA_934661715.1 uncultured Oscillospiraceae bacterium
GTCCAGGCCGGACTCCTTGAGTCCGAGCTCTTCCATGAACATGGCCTTTTCTTCCGGATCGTCGAGCTCGGCAATGTCGGCCTCCAGCTTTGCGCAGATCGGAAGAACCTGGCTGCCTTCCTGTTCTGCGAGCTTCTTGACGGCCATGAAGTGGCGGCTTTCTTCGGGGGTGTTGACCTCGTTTTCACCGAGATTTGCGGCGTAAATCGTCTTACGGAGGGTCAGAAGATCGCTCGTCGCGATCATCGCGGCGTCGTCTTCCGAGCACTCAAATGTGCGGGCGAGATTGCCCTCGTTCATATAGTCGCGAAGGGCTGTGAAGACGTCGGCCTCGTGGTTAAAGCGCTTGTCGCCGCCCTTGGCGTTTTTCTGGGCCTTGTCGATGCGGCGGTCGATCATCTCAAGGTCTGCCATGATGAGCTCAGTGTTGATGATCTCAATGTCACGCAGCGGGTCGGTCGAGCCCTCGACGTGCGTCACGTTCGCGTCTTCAAAGCAGCGCACGACATGCACAATCGCGTCGCAGCCGCGGATGTTGGACAGGAACTTGTTGCCAAGGCCCTCGCCCTTGGACGCGCCCTTGACGAGTCCCGCGATGTCGACGAATTCAATGACCGCGGGCGTAAACTTCTTGGGGTTATGCTGGTCGCGCAGCCACTCGAGCCGCTTGTCCGGCACGGAAACGACGCCGACGTTCGGGTCGATGGTGCAGAACGCGTAGTTGTCCGCCGCGACACCCGCGTTCGTAATCGCGTTAAAAAGCGTAGACTTGCCCACATTGGGAAGTCCGACAATGCCAAGCTTCATACATATTCTCCTTCTTAAGGCCAGATTCCGGCCTTTGGAATTTTTCTTATTATACGGCGTAAGCGGCGGTTTTTCAACTGGTAATGGCCTTAAATGCGATCCGGCGGGAGTTTTTTGCGCCGGGGCTTTTCTTTTTGGGCAAAGAATAGTAAAATGGTAGAAACTGACGAAGGAAAAGAGGGCTTTTCCATGCGAGTCATCGATCTGACGCACACAATTGAAGAAGCGATGCCGGTCTATCCGGGAACGGAACCGCCAAAGCTGACGGCGGCAAATACATATGAGGAAAGCGGCTTCAAAGAGACGCTTCTGTCCTTTTACTCCCACACCGGCACGCACATTGACCCGCCGGCGCACCTGTTCCCCGGAAGAACGACGCTCGACGCCTTTCCCGCCGAGCAGTTCGTGGGCCGCGCCCTTGTCGTCGACTGCCGCCATCTGCGATGCGGCGAGGAAATTACCCTGCGGGAGCTCGAAAAATACGGCGAAAAAGTCCAAAAGGCCGACTTTCTGCTCTTCTGCCTCGGCTGGGACAGGCTCTGGGGAACGGAGGCGTACTTCGGGGACTATCCCTGTCTGGGAGAAGACGTTCTGCGGCTGATTCTGGACGGGAACTACAAGGGCATCGGCTTTGATGTGATCGGCCTCGACCCCATCGCGGACGAAAATCTTCCGCGGCACAAGGCGCTTTTTGCGCAGAAGGACATCGTGAACATCGAAAACCTCAAAAACTTAAGCCTCTGCGGAGATGCGCTTTTCCGCTTTGCGTGCCTGCCTATCAAGGTAGAAAACAGCGACGGCGCTCCCTGCCGGGCCATTGCGTGGCTCGAGGACGGCGCGGAAGGCAGGTGATAGCATGCTGCGAATGGAAATTGCGCTGATTCTGGTGCTCGGCTTTGTGGCATATATCTATTTTTCCGCCGAGCGGCCGAAGACGGCGCTGCACAAAACGTTCTCCGTGCTGCTCATCGTCACGCCGGTTCACCTGCTTTTTGACGCGCTGACGCTCTACACGGTGAACCATCTGGACACCGTGCCGGTCTGGCTCAACAACGCGCTGCACCGCGTGTTCGTCGGCACAATGGTGCTCGTGGTGTATCTTTTTTATCAGTACATCGCCATCCTGGTCGAAGAAGAAACGGGCCGGCCCCGCCGGCTCGATCTGGCGGCGCGGATCTATCTGGCCGTTGCGGAGGCGGGCGTGCTCGTTCTGCCGGTCCACTACGCGGTAACGCCGCTTGGCAACTACTCCGACGGCATCCACGCGGACGTCTGCTACGCGAGCGTGGCGTTTTATCTGCTTCTGTGCGTGGGGCTGCTGCTTGGAAGCTGGAAGGGTCTGGAGAAGAAAAAACGCTTTGCCATCGGCGCGGCGCTTCTCATCGAGCTGAGCGTGAGCGTTTTGCAGGGGTTTCACCCCACGTGGCTCATCAGCGGCATGGGCATCACGCTGATGACGCTGTCGTTTTATCTGACGCTCGAGAACCCGGACATTCTGCGCGGCGAGCTCACCGAGCAGAAAATGTCGATGCTGTATCTCAAAAGCCAGGTCAACCCGCACTTTCTCTATAATACGTTAGATACCATCCGCATTCAGGCGCAGCTGGGCGGCGACGCGCAGGTCGCGCAGCTTCTGATGCGGCTCGTGGACTTCTTCCGGCGCAGCGTCAAGGTCGACCGGCCCATGGTGACGCTGGACGACGAATTCGAGCTCATTGAGGCATATCTGGAACTCATGCACGTGCGCTATCCGGAGCTTTCCTACACCATCGACGCCTGGCCGGAGCTTTATGACGCGCTGGTGCCGAACTTCATTTTGCAGCCGCTGGTCGAAAACAGCTTATTGCATGGGCTCAAAAACAAGGGCTACCGCGGCACGCTCGACGTTTCGGCAAGAAAGGAAGCAGACCGGCTCCTCATCACCGTCAAGGACTCCGGCAGCGGCTTTGCCCCCGGCAAAAAAGAGGAGCTTTCCGACATGCTGGCGCACTATAACTCGTGGGAGCCGAAGCTCACCGGCAACAGCATCGGCGTTCTGAATGTGCAAAAGCGCATCAAGCTCCTGTGCGGCCGGGACTACGGCCTTTCGTATACAGAAAATGACCGCGGCGGCGTGACGGCCGTCATCACGCTTCCGTATCAGGAGGAAAACGCATGAAGCTTCTGAAGGTTCTGCTGGTAGACGACGAAATTATGATCCGCGAGGGCTTCAAGCGCCTGTTTGACTGGCAGGCACACGGCTGCGAGGTCGTGGGCGAGGCCGCAGACGGCGTGCAGGCGCTCAGCCAGATCGAAGAGCTCACCCCCGACATCGTCATCATGGACATCAACATCCCCACCATCAACGGGCTCAAGGTCATCGAGCTGTCGCGGATGCGAAACCCCAACACGGCCTTTGTCATCGTCTCGGGCTACGACGATTTTTCCTACTGCCGCGAAGCTTTGAAGCTCCAGATCACCGACTACCTTCTAAAGCCCGTCGACTATGCGGAGTTTGGCCTCTGCATCGACCGTCTGCGCGTGTCTCTTTTTGAGCGCAGCGCCCCGCAGGAGCCGGAGAAGGCCGAGGGCAAGACCATTTTGCAGCTCACGCGCTTTTTGCAGGAGCACCTGTCCGAGGAGATCAGCCTCAACATCCTCGCGGGCAAGTTTCACCTGAGCGCCCAGTATATCAGCCAGCTGTTCAAAAGCGAGATCGGTGTAAACTTTTTGAGCTACCTCACGAACATCCGCATGAACCGGGCCAAAAAGCTTCTGGCCTCGACCGATCTTCCCATCAGCGAGGTCTCGCAGCAGTCGGGCTACGCGGACTACCGCGTGTTCACCAAGGCCTTCAAAAAATCCGAGGGCGTGACCCCGAGCCAGTACCGAAAGGACTTTATCTAGGGTGTATCTGAAAACTCCCAATGTGACCGGCAGCGAGGAGTTTTTGCGCTGAGCAAGACATTTTTCCGCAG